>JAEWIH010000129.1 GCA_023387245.1 Bacillota bacterium
TATCATATACAATTAAAAAATAATTACTAAAACCTAATTTTATAATGATTTCTAGTTCATATTCTAATCTATGTACATAATTATCACTAATTTGATTTTTTAATCTTTTTTTTAATCCAGCAATAGATAACTGCCTTAAAATATTAGCACTATCACCAACAAACTTAATTTTAGGTGCTGGTAACGTTGTTTTTAATTGACTAATATCTAAGTTACATTCACTAAATAAATGATTACTTCTAATCGCTAGATCATTATATAATTCTAAATATTGATCATAAGATAATAAAGAGCGATGTAACTTATTTTTAATTCTTAAATCATTATACGTATAATTATTTTCAATAGCTTCTAACATTTTTAAAATATCAATTTCGTCTTGCGATTTAGCAATAAAATGATTAAAAGCAATTAAATTAGTATTTAATATATTTTTAAAATGATTAATAGCTTTTTTAAAAGGTAATGTCTGAATTAAAGAAACACCACAATATAAATCATTGATTTTATTTTTTAAATCATTAAAATAATTAATAAATGTATTACTACAATCCAAAAAACTATTTAAGTGGATATTACTATCAACTAACATAATTAAATAATTACCTTCTTGATAATTTATATAATTATCTAAAGAAATTTGTTGATTTAAAAATTGTATCGCATTTAAATAACCTGTCATATTTTTACAAACAACAAAAAAGCGACCATCATCACAATCAAAATAATAGCCAATAATCGGAGTCAATTTATATTTTTGACAACTGTTAATAAAAGGAAATAATCCATAAAAATTTTTATTATCTGCCAATAAAACTCTTTGGTAATTATTATCATAAGCAAATTTAACTATTTCATTAATATTTAGACACGATTGATAAAAAGAATAATCACTACTACAAGCAACTAAACAGTTCACTAAATCAACTCCTTTCATAAATTAATTTTAACATAAATTAGCATATTATATAAAAAGTGATAGTAAATTCATAAAATTTACTATCACCATTCTAACTAAATTTTTTGTTTAAATAATTCAATTATTGAATAAATATCATCTTTAAATACATTTTTCATAGCCGCAGCAAACATATGGCCTCCGCCATTATATTTTTTAGCTATATCATTAATTATAATATTATCACTTCTAATTGAAACATCGAATAATTGTTGACCATTTTCAACAAAAATAGCCCATATTTTAATACCATCAATAAATCTAAAACAATTAACAAAACGCTTAAATACTGAAACATCAGAATTAAAATTTAATACATCTTGCCAATTAATAATGGCATAAGCTATATTACTATCAAAAATAGCTTTAGAACGAATAAAAGAAACTATTTTATATTCATTTAATGACTGTTGAAACATATTTTTATTTAAAATATCAAGCGAATCACTAAATTCTAATAAATAACTAGCTATTTTCAAAGTCGAAGCATTAACACTATTAATAGAAAAACTTAAAGTATCACTAATCATCCCACACAATAAATAATTTGCTATTGTTTTATTCATTATTTGATTATCATAACGCATAATATAATCAGCAATCATTTGGCAACAACTACTACAACTATCATCAATTATATAATAATCAGCATAATTATCTATGTGAGGATGATGGTCGATTTGAATAATTGGAAAATTAGTATTTATACTTCCACTAATACGCTCATAATTAGCAGTATCAGTAACAATATTTAAATAATTTGTATCAATATTATCATTATTAAAATGAAAATATTCAACTAAATTATTATGATCATCACAATAACAAGCAATCTTTTTATTCGGAAATTTTAATCTCAAATAAGAAGCTAAACCATATTGACTACCATAAGCATCTCCATCTGGATTTTGATGTCTAAAAATAGCAATATTATCATAATTTTCAATTATTTCAATAAAATTATTCCATGAAAGCATACGTATCTCTAGCAATCATAACTTCTTCATTAGTAGGAATAATCATAACAGTCGTTTTAGAATTAGTTTTTGAAATAGTAACTTCTTTACCTCTAACACCACTATTTAAATCATAATCAATAACTAATCCCATACTTTCTTCTAAACGTTTTAATATTTCAGCCCGCATTTCAGTATCATTTTCCCCTAATCCACCAGTAAAGACAATACAATCTACATGGCCTAATTGTACAAAATATGAACCAACTGTCCAAGCAACCCGATTAGCATACATTTTAGTAGTTAAAACACAACGATAATCATTTCTAGCTACACCACTACCAATATCTCTAGCATCACTAGATATACCAGATACACCTAACATACCCGATTTTTTATTATAAATATCAATAACATCTTGAGCACTACAATTTAATTTATTCATTAAATAAGTAATAATTGAAGGATCAATATCACCACTACGAGTCCCCATCATCACACCTGCCAAAGGTGTAAAGCCCATAGAAGTATTAATTGATTTTTGATTTTTAATTGCTGAAATACTAGCACCATTACCTAAATGACAAGTAATAATATTTAATTCTTTATCAGTATTCATTAATTCTTTAGCTCTTAATGAAACATATAAATGTGATGTTCCATGGAAACCATACTTTCTAATTCCATATTCTTTATAATATTCATATGGAATTGGATATAAATAAACATCTTCATCCATAGTTTGATGAAAAGCCGTATCAAATACAGCAGTATGTATAACATCTGGTAAAGCTTTTTTAAACGCCTGATATCCAATCAAATTAGCAGGATTATGTAAAGGAGCTAATTGTGACAACGACTCGATATTTTTTTCTACCTCTTTGTCAATAATAACCGATTTAGCATATAATTCACCACCATGAACAATCCGATGACCAACACCTTTAATTTCATTTAAATTAGAAACAATAGCATATTTGACTAAACCATTAAGTACTAATTCAACAGCAACTTGATGATTAGGAATATCTAGTACTTCTGTTTCTTTATTATTATTAAATTTAAATGTACAAATACCATCACTAAGACCAATTCTTTCAATTAAGCCACTACATAAAACTTCTTCACTAGGCATATTAAATAATTGAAATTTCAATGATGAACTTCCTGCATTAATTGATAAAACTTTTGCCATAACATTATTCCCCCTTTAAAAAATTATCAATTTCGAAATCAACTTCACTTATATGTAAAGCTTTTAAATTATTAATAAAATTTAATAATCCAATTTTAGATTCAAATTCAATTAATAATCTTTCAACCTTCTTTATTGTATCATAAACTGCTGTTTTAGAAATATTTAAATTTGTTGCTATTTCTTGATAACTTAAATCTTCATATAAATATTCTTTCGCAATTAAAATCTGTTTATTAGTTAAAAATTGACTATATAAATCAAATAATTCTATTAATCTAAATCTTTCCATGTTCTAGTAACGTCTCAAAATATAATTTACGATAAAAAGGCCGTAAATCATCTATTTTTTCACCCAAACCAATAAAAGCCACTTTTAGATTCATTTCATCAATAATACTAAAAATAATACCGCCCTTTGCGCTACCATCCATTTTAGTCAAAATTATGCCATTAATCGTAGCCGCTTTATTAAACTCGATTGCTTGATTTAGAGAATTTTGACCTAAAGAAGCATCTAATACTAAATAAGTAGCATCTACCTCATAATTCAAAAATTTATTAACCACTCGATTAATTTTAGCTAATTCATTCATTAAATTAACTTTATTTTGTAATCTACCAGCAGTATCAATAATTATTAAATCCAAATTATCATTTAAAGCAGATTTTATACCATCTACTACAACTGAAGCAGGATCAGAATTTAAATTACCAGTATAACAAGGAATATTTAATTTTTGGGCCCATAATTGTAATTGAGAAACCGCTGCTGCTCTAAAAGTATCAGCCGCAACTACACCAACTTTATAGCCCATATTTAAATAGTAATTAGCTAGTTTAGCACTAGAAGTAGTTTTTCCAGATCCATTAACACCAATCATTAAAATAACATTTAGCCTGCCATTAACAATCTCATAAGGTTTAATATCATCACCATAAAAATTATTTAGCACATGAATAAAAACATCTTTCGCAAATTCTTTTTCAACAATTTGATTAATTAATAATTGATCTTGAAATTCTTTAATTAATTTAGTTGCTGTTTTAGTCGACATATCAGCTTGAATTAAAGTAATCATTAATTTTTCATACCAAGCATCATCAATTTGGCTTTCTTCTTCAAATAGTAATAACAATTTATTCATTAATTGATTATTTTTACGCACTAAACCTGAAGTATAAACTACTTTATCACTACGCCAACCTAATTTTTCTTTAATTTTACTAAATATTGACATAACTAATTATCCTTTCTATTACCAACCGCTTCATCTAAAGTAACTTTTAATAATGAAGATACACCTTTTAAAACCATCGTAACACCATACAAAGCATCACATTGACGCATAGTACCCGGCCGATGAGTAACAACAATAAATTGAGTTTCTTGTTTAAACTGATTAATATATTTCGCAAAGCGATTAACATTAGCTTGATCTAGAGCTGCTTCGACTTCATCAAATATACATAATGGTAATGAAACTGCTTTAATAATAGCAAACAGTACACTAATCGCAATTAATGATTTTTCACCACCAGAAAATAATCTTAAATTTTGAATAGATTTACCAGGTGGACTAACACTAACCTCAATACCACTTTCTAATATATCATCTTTGTTTTCTAACCATAAATGGCCACTACCACCATTAAATAATTGTTTAACAACTTTATCAAACTCTTGATTAATCTGCTCAAATTTAGTAATAAATTGTTTTGACATAAAATCATCTAATTCTTGAATATAATTTAATAAATCTGTTTGTGATTTATTTAAATCTGTTAATTGATCTAGTAAAAAATCATGTCTCTGTTTAACTTGTTGATATTCCTCAATAGCATTATGATTTATTAATCCTAATTTTTCGATATTATTTCTTAATGTTAATACTTTACTTCTAGCACTATCTAAATCAATGTCATTCGCTACTGTTTTAGCATATTCATATGTCATCTGATATTGAGAAGATAATCTTAATAATGAATTTTGACAATTAGTTTCAACTCTAGTACTAACTACTAATAACTGATTTAATTCATTATTGTATTTTTTAGATTCAGACATTAAATCTTTAAGTTTAGCACTCAAAATAGAGATTTCTGTATTTAATTTTTGTTGTGAATTACGCAACACATCTAATTTAGATAAAATAGTATCTTTTTCTAAATAAGCATTATTTAAATCAGTAATCAATTGATTTTGATACATTTCTTTTTCTTCTAAATCATCTGCCAATGATTCATATTCACCAACTAATTTATCACGCTTTTCTTTTTTAACAACTAAAATAGGTTCCAATTGGGCAATCATTAACTTTAATTGTAATAAATTATTTTCAAAAGTTTGTTTTTGAATTTTTAACTTGTTAATTTCTTCTTTATAATTATCAATATTTAAATTCAGTTCTTTTAATTCAATTTCTAATTTTTTAATTAATTTTTTAGCAACAATTAAAGAATTATTATCTTTAAAACTACCCCCAGCCATATTACCACCGGTATAAAAAATATCACCATCCAAAGTAACAATTTTAACTTTATAATTAAGCCGATTTGCTAAAATCAAAGCATTATCAATATTATCAACAACAACTACATTCCCAAGCAATCCATTAACTAATACTTTAAACTTTTCATCAACTTTAACAAAATCAGACATTAATCCTAAATATCCCTGACTATTTTGACAAATTACTAAATAATCTGAATTTAAAATATGGGCTTTTGCTAGTTCTAAAATAGTAAAAGTTGCTCTACCACTTTTATTTTTTTTCAAAAATTCTATCGCATTTTTAGCATCTTGTTGACTTTGACACACAATATGAGAACTACTACCACCTAAAGCGATAGATAATGCTAGCTCATAGCCATCATTAGGAGTTAATAATGTAGCTACTGTATCATAAACACCATTTAATAGCTGTTTATTTGAAATAATAGTATTAATAGCATGATTATTTAAATAAGGTTGTTTAACAATTCTATCTTGAATTAATAATTTTTCATTAACTTGTTGTCTATTAATGAATAAAGAATGTTGTTTTTTTTCTAAAACGGCTAATTTATTATCAACCTCTAACAAAGATTCATTTAATTCATTTATATTTAGATTAGCACTATTAATCCTATTATTTCGATCCTCAATTTCATTATTCAAATCAGCAATCATTTGTTTCAATGATTGTCTTTTTTCATAATCATTACCAGTAGCAATAATATATTTACTTTTTTCTTCATACTGAATTTTTAAAGATTCTAAATTACTAATGTTTTTTAATAATTCCATTAACTGTAACTGTAAACCACTAATCTCAAAATCGATTTTTTTATAATTATTATTTAATAAATTTAAATCATTATTATAATTTTCTATTTCAGTATCAAAATAAATAATATGTTGCTTTAATTTATTTATATCATCATTATATTGACTTAATTGATATTCATAATCACTAATTTCTTTAACTAAAACATCAATTTCAATAATTTTTAATTCATCATTATATTGATTATATTGTTCAGTTTTTAAAGCAGCTTTTTCTAAAGGCTCATCTTGTTTTTTTATTTCATCTAAAATATCATTTAAACGTAAAATATTTTCTTGTGTTCGATTAAGTTTAGACAATGATTCCATTTTACGTTTTTTATACTTAGCAATCCCTGCTGCTTCTTCAAATAATAACCGTCGCTCAATCGGCTTAGAATCAACAAAATGTGAAATCGTACCTTGAGAAATAATCGATAAAGAATCCCGTCCAATTCCAGCATCTAATGTAATATTAATAATATCTTTTAATCGGCACGGTTTTTTATTAATAAAATATTCATTTTCGCCACTTATACGATGATAACGTCTAGTAATTTCTACATGATCAACATCTAAATCAATAATTCGATTAATATTATTTAATGTCAAAGATACACTAGCCATATTAACTGCAGACTTAGTTTTAGAACCATTAAAAATAACATCACTCATGCTACTAGCTCGCATACTTTTAGTAGACTGTTCACCTAAAACCCAACGAATTGCATCAGCGATATTACTTTTACCACAACCATTAGGACCAACAATCCCTGTCATTTCTTTATCAAAAACAATTGTTATTGGATCACAAAATGATTTAAACCCCTGCATTTCAATTTTTTCTAAAAACACTATTAATCACTCCTAATATTTTTCAATCATTTTTCTATAAATATCATAACTCAAATCAATAAAATGCTCTGAAACTATAATTTCATAATTTATATTTTGATTATAACTACAAGACAACGATTCTAATAATTTAAAAATTGTTAATGTTAAATAATAATATTTTTGATTAAAATATAATTTATAAACATACAATAAATTATTTTTCAATTCTTCATCGGCAACTATTAATTTTCCACTATCAATCTTATCTACTTCAATTATATTATCATTTAAAATTACTTTCATTATTTTCCTCAATACACATATAAAAATTGATAGTATTAACTATCAATTTTATTATACAATCTTTTATATTTTACGGCAATTAATCCTAAAAAACTAGCAATAAAACATAAAATCATAATCGCTAATAAATAAATTCGTTTGTCATTTTGTTGAACTTTTCTAGCATCTAGAGCCTCATTAATTTGTTTATGAAATCTATTTAATAAATCATTATAATTACTATCACTAATTAACAAAGATTCACCAATATTAAAACTAGTATTGTTATCAGTATTAACAACATAGCGATCTAACGTATTACTACCTAACGTATAAGCAGAAATGATCGCAAATTTATTTAATTTAGGATCTTCAAAACGATATCCAGAAATTTCTTGATTTTCAAATTTAAAAGATGACTTAACTAATCCTTTATTAGTATCAATAGTCTCATTTTCCAAAACTTCATTATTACTAATCGGTAACGCCAATACTTCTTTATTGATTACTAATAAATTATATAATTCTAAAATATTTAAATTATCATCTAACTTAGCCAAAAACTCATTACTACCACCTTTAGCAATAGCATAAATTATATTATTTTTACTAAAAACAGTATATTTATTATTACCAACAGTTTTTTCAATATTATCTAAATAACTTAAACGTTGATCAGATAAAATTAAATTATAATTAGTATTTTTATAAGTTTTTTCAATAATAACTTCTTTCTTAGGAACAAATTTAATAGTATAAGCACTTTTAGCACCATTTTCAGCAGTTATATTAATTGTTACAGTTTGTTCTTTATTCTCCCAATTAATTGTCTGTTTTAAATTTTTACTAGTAGCCTTAGAATCAGCTAAAACACCAATAACATTAACTTTTTTGCTATTCCTATCTAATTCGACTGTATATTTATATGTACGCGAATTAAAAGCAGGAGCTAAACTACCACTATCGATAGTCAATTTAGACAATAAATTATTAGGCGATTTTTTTAAAGGTGAAACATTGCCTTCATTTGGTTTAGATGGTGATTGAGGAGCCTTATCATTACTATTATTACCTTTATTACTATTACCATTATTATTAGTTTTATTAAGAACAGTAATAGTACAACCACCGGTTAAATTAACACTTTGTTCACTACCATTCTCTACCACATCAACATTAGAAGCAACTAACAATATAGT
>JAEWIH010000136.1 GCA_023387245.1 Bacillota bacterium
CTGGATATAGGGATATTACAATTGTATATAACAATGCTGTATTAACTTCTAATAAAAATGAGGCTAAAGAATCAATTGAGGGCATGAATTCTCTAACTGAAACTGAGAAAAAAGAATATAAGCAAAGAATAAATGATGCTAATAGTCGAAGTGCTATAAGTAGTATTGTTGATAAGGCTAATGAACTAAATAGTGCTCGCGAAGAAGCTAAAAATAAAGTCAGAGATTTAGAAGCGCTTTCAGATATTGAAAAAAAACAATATATTGATAGAATTAATGTTGCTAATAAAGATGATATTAATGGTATTGTTAGTGAAGCTAATGAAACTAACAATAAAAAACAACAAATTATTGATGAATTAACCGCTTATGCTAATGAAGCAAAAACTAAATTAGATGAATTAACAACATTAAATGATAAAAATAATCATGTTAATAAAATTGATGAAGTTTTAAATCAAAAGATTGATGAAATTAAAAAACAACCACTTAATAATTCTGAAACATTAAAAAATCAAGGAATTAGTGAAATAGATGATCTATTAAATATAGCTATCAATGAAGATTTAACTAATAAGGCTAATAAATTTAAAAATGATCATCAAACCGTTTTAAATAAAGATTTAAATGATATTAATGAGGCAGATAAAGAAGCTATTTTAAATACTTTAACTGAATTAAATAAACTAGATCCTAGCGTTAAAGGTAAATTAACAAAGGAAGAAAATATTCTAAATTCAATGATTCAAAAATTAGACAACGATTTAAATACTACTCGAGAAGAAGCTAAAAATAAAATTAAAGCTTTAGATTCATTGTCTAATGAAGAAAAAAATAAATATATTAATCTAATTACAACTGCGAATAAAAATGATATTGATGGTATTGTTAGTGAAGCACAAAGAGTTAATCAAGCTAAGGATGAAGCAATCCAAGAAGTTGAAACATTAGGTCAACAAGTAAAAGAAAGAATAACTAATAATTTAAATTCTTTAACAGCTGATCAAAAACAACAATATATAAAAGAAATTGATGAATTAATTAGTAATAAAAAGACAGAAATTATTAATGGTGGCGAGGGAGATGTTACTAATATTAAAGATGCTGGCTTAAAGGAAATAAGTGATAAATATAAAGATGCTTTAAAAAATGATGCTAAAAATATTATAGAAGCATTGGCTAATTTAACTACTGATCAAAAACAAGCATTAAACACAGAGATAGATACTACAGATGACATTAATGCTGTAGTTGATAAAGCAAGAGAATTAGATAACAAGACGATGGAATTAAAGGCAGAAGTAGAAAAGGGAACTACAATTGTAGCATCAAATAATTATGTTAAAGCATCTAGTGATAAGAAAAATGAATATGATGCAGCATTAAATGAGGCACAAGCACTTTTAAATGGCGGTAATATTGATGGAGAAACAATCATTAAAGCTAAAGAAAGATTAGTGGCTGCTTCATTAGGATTAGATGGCATAAGAAGTGAAGTGGCTAAGTTTAAGCAAGATCATCAAGCAATATTGGCTAAAAAGGTAGCTCAACTACAGGGTAGTGATAGTGAATTATTAAATAAAGCTTTAGCCGATTATAATCGCTTATCTAAAGAAGCTAAACAAGAATTAGTAAAAGAAAAGGGACACTTAGATATATTAGCTAAGGCGATGGACAAAATATTAGATGAAGTATTAGCCTGGTATCATGAAATATATTTAAATAACCCTAATCCAAATAATAATATAAATACTAAGTTGCCTAATACAGGTACTAAGTAGACAAAAACCGACTATAAGTCGGTTTTATTTTTTAACATCAGTTTTTAAGTTTAAAATTATAATGTCTGCCGCAGCGAAAATTCTAAAATCAATTTTTTTAGTACCAACACCATTACTTACAAACAATTGACAATTATTAATAGTTTGAGATTGTTTATGATATTTAACATCTTTAAAAAATAAATCATTAAAAAATGGAATATTAATTTGTCCACCCAATACTTTACCAGCTAACATGACATTACATTTTTGATTAGTTACTAAATCTGGATTATGAGAGAAACTAATAGTTTGTTGGTTGTCGGTTACTATTTGTCCTTTTTGAAAAAGACCAATTAAATTTATATAATTATTATCTTTATAGATTTTTATGCTTTTATCATTTAATAATTCGAATTGAGCTTTTTGTAAAATGTATGAAGTAGTTGATTGGTAATAGTCAAAATTGGATTCATATTCACCATATATACCAAACATTCCATACGAAGCTCTAATGCTTTTTAATTCTTTAATTAAATAATCGATTTGATCTTTAGATAATTCTTTATTTATTTTATTATTAATTAAATTACCACCAAATAAAACTACGTCCGGATTTTGAGATTTGATTTGAGTAATTATATTGGAAAAATCTTGTTCATTTAAAAATTCATATAAATTCACATCACTAAAATAAGCAATCTTTAGATTCATATTACTCTTAATATCAATTTGTCTTATATGAATATTTCTATTAGCAATAATGGAACCATATAAATAAAAGCCACCAATAATGCTAAAAACCAATAACAAGGTAAAAATCGTCAATAATTTTTTTGACTTCATTAGCTGATATTACCTTTTTTATTATAATTCATCGCATTTTTCATATTCATAATAACCGGTATAATAATCGGATTTCTAGAAGTTTGTTGATATAAAAATGGGCCTAGTGATTCACGAACGGTATTTTTTAGTTCGTTAAAAGTTACCTTTTTAGTCATTGTTCGTTTCAAAGCATTATAT
>JAEWIH010000006.1 GCA_023387245.1 Bacillota bacterium
TGGTGATACTTCTGAAAATTCAGATTTAGATGCGGCTAGAGATCGTCAAGCTCGTTTAGAGGCTAGAATTCGTGAAGTAGCTTTGATGATTGAGAATGCTGAAATTATTAGTGATAATTCTTCGCATAAGCGCGTTTCTTTAGGTTCTAAAGTTACACTATTGGAATTGGATACTAATACTAACTGCATTTATCAAATAGTTGGTAGTATTGAGGGTGATCCTTTAAATGGCAAGTTGTCAAATGAATCTCCTTTGGCGAGAGCTATTTTAGATCATAAAGTTAATGATGTTTGTTTAGTTAGAGTTGAAGCGCCATATAAAGTTAAAATTTTAGATTTAGAATAAAGTATACCTCCTGATTGGAGGTTTTTTTGGAGGTAATTATTATGAATAATAGAATAATGTCTTTGGTTGAAAAAATGAATAAGGAAAATATAGATTATTTTTTAATAACTGACCCATATTCTATATACTATTTAACTGGATATTTAAATTTTCCGCATGAACGCTTTTATGGATTATTAGTTGATCGTAATCACAATCATAAATTATATTTAAATCGACTATTTATGCCATATAATCATTTAAATATTATTTGGTATAGTGATGATATTAATCCTATTTCATTAATTGATATTGATGGGGTCGTTGCTATTGATGATAAATTAATTGCTAGATTTTTATTACCATTAATTACTAAATTTCCGAATGTTCATTTTAAAAATGGCTCTTATTTAATAAATCAATTAAGAAATTGTAAAGATGATGATGAAATTTTAAAGATGATAGAGGCATCTAAGATTAATGATCAGGTAATGGAGTTTGTTAAAGAACAAATTAAAATAAGTGCTAATTATTCTGAATTAGAACTTAGTCAATTAATTAAAAATAAGTTTATAGAATTAGGTTGTAGTGATATTAGTTTTAGTCCGATAGTTGCTTATGGTAAACATGGCTCAAATCCTCATCATGATAATAGTCATGCTAATTTAGAGGTTGGTGATAGTATTATTATTGATATTGGTGGTATTTATAATAATTATTGTTCTGATATGACAAGAACTTTTTTCTATAAAAGTGTTAATAGTGAACAAGAATTTGTTTATAATTTATGTAAAAAAGCTAATTTGGCTGGTATTAGTATTACTAAACCTGGTATTAAATATTCTGATATTGATAAGGCTGTTAGAGAAGTTATTAATAATGCAGGTTATGGTCAATATTTTAGTCATCGGACTGGTCATAGTATTGGTTTAGAAGTTCATGAGTCGATTAGTGTTAGTGGCGATAATGATATGCTTGTTGAAGTGGGACATATTTTTTCAATTGAACCAGGTATTTATATAAATGATAAATTTGGGGTTAGAATTGAAGATTTAGTATTAGTTACTGAAAATGGTTGTGTTGTTTTGAATAATAGTAGTAAGGAGTTAGAAATTTTATGAAAATTATAATTTCACCTGCTAAAACATTTAATTTTAATTCTATTAGTGGTGATAATAGGGATATTAATTTTTTGCCTATTACTAAAATGTTGATGGAGCGTTTAAATTGTATAAAGTCTACTACTTTATATAAAGCATTAGATTTATATGATGGATTATGTTTTAGAAGTTTAAAAAAATCGGGTTTATCTGTAAAAGAACTTGAGTATTTAAATAAAAATTTATATATACTATCAGCTTTATATGGATGTTTAAAACCAAATGAATACATATATCCTTATCGTTTAGATTTTAATATGCGTAATGACTTAGGAAATTTATATAAAATTTGGCAAGATGAAGTGTATAAAATAATTTGCCAAGATAGTAATGAAGTTATTATTAATCTAGCTAGTGATGAATTTTCTAAATTGATTATTCCTTTTATTGATAAAAAATATTTAATTAATGTAGAATTTTATCATTTAGTTGCTGGAGTATTAAAAAAACATTCGACTATTTCTAAAAAAGCAAGAGGGTTGATGACTTGGTATTTGGCTCATAATCAAATAAATTATTATCATGAAATTAAAAATTTTGATGTTGATAATTTCTTTTATGATGCTAATTTATCTACTGCTAATAATTATATTTTTATTAAAGAAGTATGAAAAATAGTAAAATCATACTTTTTTTATTGAAATCAAATAATACACATGATACAATTAATACAGATGACACAGAAAGGGGGATATATGTTTTTATTAAAGGGTAAAGATCCAATTTATTTACAAATTAAACAACAGGTCATTAAATATATAAATAATGGTGTTTTAAAAGCTAATGATAAATTGGATTCAGTTAGGAATATTGCTAGTGAATTATGTATAAATCCTAATACGGTTCAAAGAGCATATAGTGAGCTAGAAATAGAGGGTTATATTTATACTATTCCTCAAAAAGGCTCTTTTGTTTCTGAAAATTTGATTGTTGATTCTATAGCAAGTAATGAATTGATTACGACTATTAATTCATTAAAAAATAATGGGTATAGTAAAAAACAATTGTTAGAAATAATTAATGAGGTGTATGATGATAGTTATTAAAGATTTAAATAAAGGATTTGGTAAAAATCGGGTTTTGAAGAATATTAATCTAGAGATTAAAGATGGTAGTATTTTTGGATTGATTGGGATTAATGGTGCTGGTAAGTCGACATTATTAAGATTGATTAGTGGTATTTTAAAAGCTGATAGTGGGAGTATATTAATTGATAATGAAGATGTTTATGAAAATGAAGCTTTAAAGAAACAATTAATATTTGTTAGTGATGAATTATTTTATACTCGAAATTCTACTTTAAAGCAATTAAAGAAATTTTATGAAACATTTTATGATTTTAATCAAGAAACATATACTAAATTATTGTCTATATTTAAATTAGATGAAAATGTTAATATTAATGATTTTAGTAAAGGGATGAAAAGACAAATCTTTTTACTAATTGCTTTATCAATTATGCCTAAAATTTTATTGTTAGATGAAGCTTTTGATGGTTTAGATCCATTAATTAGAATACAGGTAAAGAAATTATTAACAAGTATTTTGGAAAATAAAAAGTCAATTATTATTATTTCTTCGCATAATTTAAAAGATTTAGAAGATATTTGTGATTGTTATGCGATTATTGATAATAATACGATTTTAAATTCAGGGAATTTAATTGATAATGTGTCGGAAATTAATAAATATCAAATAGCTTTTTCTAATGAAATAGATATTTCTGAGTTTAATAAATTAAATATTATTAAAATTATTAAACAAGGGAAATTATATATTTTAATAATTAAGGGTGATTATAAAAATGTTGAACAACAATTAATGGAATTAAACCCAATTTTTATAGAAAGATTGCCGATTAATTTTGAAGAATTATTTATGTATCAAGTAGAGGATAAGTTATATGATTAAAAAGAATTATTTATTGTATTTATTGAAGAAAAATTTTGTTACGATTACAATTTTCTCAGTGATTTTAACATTAATGTATATTAGTTCATTAGTAAACATTGGTTCTGGTTCTAAAGAGTTATATAAAATATTTTTAATAGCTTTTATGATAGTAAATATGACATTAATGATATTAAGTTTCTGTTTTATACCGCTTAATTTTGGTCATTTTAAAAATAAAATTGCTGCGGATACTTATTTTGCTTTACCGATAAAAAAATTATCGATGCTAAATACAGTTTTATTATTTACAATATTAGAAGTATTTTTAATAGGAATGATTTCTAGTATTATTGGTATATTTAGTTTTGGTGTTTTACTTGGATTTGACTTATTTTTTAAATATTTATTTATTGAATTATTTATTATTATTTTAATCAGTTTATTTATAATTATTTTTACTAATTTATTTATCATTACTAATCATATTGTTGATGGTATTTTGACTATGATTGGATATATGATTGTTCCAGTATTTATGCTTTTTATTTTAATGGGAATTATTAGTCAATTTACTTTAAATGTAAGTGATTTATTTTCCAAAATCATGTCGTTATTAAATTATGGTTTAAATCCTTTTGTGACACTATTTAATTTTATTGTTAATTATCATAGAAATTTAGCACATAATAATTATTTAGTAATATTTTGTGTTAGTATAATTGCTTTAATAAATTATTTGATTTTTGTTTATGAAGCTAAAAATATTAAGGTTGAAAATATAGGTAGTTTAACTAGACATATTCTTACTTATCCACTATTAATTAATAGTTTGCTGTTTGCGATTATTAATAGTAATAACATAATTAATTTTGATTTAAACAATGCTTTTGTTCTTGTAGTAGCTTTTATAATTTGTTTGATAGGTAATTTTATTTATAATCGTCAAATTTCTTTTAAATTTAAATATTTATTTCAAATACTGATCGTAGTTTTGATTACTGGTGTTTTTCAATATAGTTTAGTATTGACTAAAGGATTTGGTTTATCCTATGATTTAAAAATTGATAAACAAATGAGTGTACGGGTTATTCGTGATAATTGTTATATATCATTTTTAAATAATAGTAATCAAAAAGGTTTTGAAAATGAATTTGTAACTATTGATGAAAATATTCAAAAACAAATACTGAATTTTATGATTGATGCTAATGATAAATTTTATGAAAATAAAATGTATAATATTAGCCCAGTAATTAGATATGCTTATGGGGATCAGGGAGAAGTAGAGCTTATTTTTAAAAATGTTAATGATAATTATAGATATCGTAGTAGAAGTTATTGGTATGTTGTATATGATAATAATAGCTTAAGAAAAATTTTAGATGTTTTAGATTCTAAAAGCAAACTTTATATAAGTTGTTATGAAAATGGTGAGGAGGCAAAAGTTCCTTATAAAGGGAATGAGTCTAAATTTTTGGGTAGATAACATAAAAACCATCAATTAATTGATGGTTTTTTGATAGTCGATAACTTCATCTTTTAAATAGATTGTTAATACATCGAATAAAATAATACATATATAAGTTTTTTTAGCTAATCTATAAATTTCGTTCTCATTTAATTTTAAATAATCATTATATTTTTCTAGTAAAGAAATTGATTCATTTAAATTAGTATTGTGATGATTAATAATTTCTTTAATTTTAATTAATACTTTTGGATTTTTTTTAAATTTAGGTTTAAATATTATTAAATCATTAATTTTATAGTCATGTAATGGATATGGATGAAGATTACTTGTATTATAAAATGCGGTTTGTTTGTTATTAATAATATTATCGATCACATTGTCATCAACTTTAATTTTATGTTGTTGATTACTATTATAATAAATATTGTGATAAAATTCTTGCCATTGATTTAATACATTTGTTCTAGAATAATAATTAGATATTTTTTTAGATTGTTCTAATAAATAATTATAATAATTTTTATCATTTAAAATTTTATTTAATTGTTGTGAAAATTCTTGATTATTTTTACCTTTAGCATAATCAACAAATAAAATTTTTTCATATAAGTCTAAATCTCTTAATAAGAGAATAGTTTGACTACTACAAGCTTCTAATATACTCATAGGAAATAATTCGTGATATGATGGCATAAATAAAACATCAGCCATATTATAAATTTCATTCATTTTTTCACGTTCAATAATTCCAGTAAAAATGACATTATCTCCTGGTTCTTCGATTGCTTCTTTTAGTTGTTTATAGCCATCAGTAATTGCCCCAAAACTAAAGCCACCAGCCCAAATAAATTTCATATGTGGATTTTGTTTAGCGACTTC
This sequence comes from Bacillota bacterium, assembly GCA_023387245.1. Taxonomy (GTDB): domain Bacteria; phylum Bacillota_I; class Bacilli_A; order Erysipelotrichales; family Erysipelotrichaceae; genus DUUI01. Next base: position 5,729 of record JAEWIH010000006.1, read on the forward strand.
TAAAAAATCTAGTACACCTTTACGAGTTTGGACTTGACCAACACCTAATACAACAAAATCATTTTCTTTTAAGCCATATTGGCTTCTAATGTTGATTTTTCGAGATTTTTCGATAGGATAAAACTTATCTTCAGATACGAAATTTGGTATGTAATGAATTCTTTCTCTAGCAATACCTAATTTAATTAAAGGATCAATAAAAATTGGATTAACGACTACAAGATGATCGGCTGATTTATAAAAATCGATGAAATATTTTTTAAAGATTTCAGATGCGGGTTTTGGTAGTTTAATAGAGCCATCTAGAGTTTCTGGTAAAAAATGAACGTGCATAACACTTAAAGTATTTGAGGCTTTAATTCGCATATATAAAAAAGGATCAACTTGATGGTAATGATTAATATCACCATTTTTAAAACTGTTATGTAAAATATTAAAAGTTTGATTTTTATCATTTTCTAATAATGCTATTTGTTCATTAGTGGCAGATGCTACGCCTTGACCAGATGGTTGATTGGTCATATATAGCATATTAATAGTTAATTTCTTTTCCATATGTATAGTTTAACTATTATTTAGACTTTTTTCAATGTATAATATCATTTATGGGGGTATTTGTTATGGAATTTAGAGAATTATGTGAAAAAAGATATTCAGTTAGATCGTTTTTAGAGAAAAGGGTAGATCGTGAAAAATTAAATTTAATTGTTGATAATATGCGTTTAACTTTTTCTGCTCGTAATGAACAAAATTGGAAATTTGTGGTTGTTGATGATAAAGAATTATTAGCTAAAATAGCTTCGTGTATGGGACAGTCTTTTGGCAAGCAAGCTCCTGCTATGATTTTAGTATTAGTTCCTAAATCAGATGAGCTTATGGTTTCGGGATTTAATAAAGCTACTGTAAATGGTAGTATTGCTACGACGATATTACATTATTCAGCATTTGATTTAGGCTTGGGTAGTGTTTGGATTGGTAGATTTGATCAAGAATTAGTTAGTCAAGTGCTAGGATTAAATGATGATTGGCAAGTAATGTCGATTAATTTGATTGGTTATCCTGCTAGAGAACAAAATGTTGTTGCTAAAAAAGAAATGAGTAAAGTTGTTTTTTATAATGGTATCGAATAAATAAAATAATAGCTAAAAATTTAGAGATATAGAAAAATAGTAATTAATAAATTTTCTTTTCAATAATAATGAGAGGAAATAATCCTCTCAATTAATTAATTAATTAGGATTTATGATAATTATTAATAATTTAAGAAAAGAGATCTTATCTAAAGTGTTGTTTGAAGTAAAAAAACAATTATCAGTGAAAAAGATAAAATTGGATTGATAGGTTATAATGGTAGTGGTAAAACAACATTTTTCAAGATGATACTATGTATGGATAGTGATTATAGCGAAAAAATTGAAGTAAAAATGAAAACAGCTTTTTTACTCAATGAGATAAAAGAGGCAAAAATGTCTAGTCCTAGTGAATACCAACAACTTTAACTATTTCATATACTTCAAGAACAGTCTAAATTTTTATTGTTTGATGAATCGACTATAAAAGTTAAAATAAGATTACCCAAATTGTTGCAAATAAATGGTTATACTTTGTTTCAATTGAGGTAATCTTTTTTCTAAGTATAGCAGTTATTAAAATAAATTTAGTAATAAATGTAAAAGGAAAATAGTAAAGAAAGTATAAATATTAAAAGAAAGGGATTAATTCCTATATAAGATTAGTAATCAATCCTTAAAATTGGATTCAGTTCAAATACACATTA
>JAEWIH010000026.1 GCA_023387245.1 Bacillota bacterium
CCATCACCAACTGTCTCTACACCATACAATCTAATCTTCTTAACAACTACCGGGCTAAAAGTTGCTTGTTGCCATTGATTTAAGCCTTCATTCCAACTACCACTAGCAACCTCTTCAAATGTTTCCATTCCCTCTTTAACAACTTTAATACTATATTTTTTAACAGTACCATTATTACCACCAGAAATCCGTTTATGATATCTTAAAGCTTCAATTCTAGTCGGTTCATCTAATACCATTTCAATATAACGTTGTTCATCAGTTAATGCTGGTTGTCTCCAATCACTATGCCAAATAGTATTTAAATTATTATCAAATGCTAATTCAGTTTCATTACCATTAGCAAAATTAACAACATTATATTCCATACTCTCAGGATCGATATCCCTTGAAGCATCATTAGCTTTTAAAGGCTGTTGCGGTTGATTTAAATTAACAACTAATTTTTTGAGCACTTTATGATTTTCAGACTCTAAATAAAATATTTGTTTACCATCGTAAATAGGCAATTTAGTAATAGCAACATTTTCTACATTATCACCAACCCATAAAGCAGCCGCTGATTCACTAACAGCTTTCACTTCATCTAAACTATCAGCAAATAAATTAGTGCCATTCAATGTTGAACCAACTGGTAAAATACTAGAATTAAATACTAATTCATTACTAGAACCATATAATTCTAATTCACCAATACCAACACAATAATATACCGGCTTACCACTAGAATCATTTTTTCCAGTCTTACCTTGTTTACCATTAATCTTTAATTTAAAGTGTAAAAACTCAGCTTGTTCAAAAGTATAAGTATATTTAGTAACAGAACCACCATTAGTTTGAGTATTACCCTCTTCAACTTTTACATTTTCTATTTTAGTCCAATCACCTTCTTGCCTATAAAATAATTCTACTGACTCAGGCAAAGTAGCAGCCCATGTATCTTTATACCAATATACAACCAATTTATCAGCCAATGTATTTGTCGCATAAGTCAAAGTAATTTCAGCATTATTATTACCTTCACCTTGTAAAGAATGTCGATAATTAGTCCAAATGTTTTCCTTACCAACACTACCTGTATTCATACCAATACGACCATCATTAATTGCTTCTAATCGATCACTAGTAATTTCTAAATTTTGACTTAATTTAGCTCCACCTGCTACATTATCAGTCTCAATTCTCACCCTATCCGCCACTCTAACACTAGCAGTTACCGGATATTGTTTATTCATAACAGTCGCATAACCATTAATAGTATAAATTCCTTTTTGATCAACATTCAAATTACTTTGTTCTTTATCCCAAACAACCGGGAATTCAACTTTTAATATATCACCATTTTTCAATACAACTGGTCTAGTAACAGGTAATTCAACATTTTTGGTACCTAGTGCAACTACAGTCGAATAATTTAACACCGCACCAATTTCAGCAACAACATTTACTGAAGCACTAACTTCTATTTTATATTTTTCACTAATACCCTTAATAACAACTAATCCAGGTGATTGAGTATTAACTTGATCTAAATTAGACCAAACAATTTTATCATCCTCAAATTGCCCATCAGACATATGAACTTTAATTGTATTTAATGGACTTACCTTAGAACCAGTTGATACATAATAGTTTTTAACCATTTCATAAGCAATTATGTTATTTGCTTGCTGACTAGAAGCATTAGTTTCAATATTAATTTTAGCTGATTCTAAATTAGGAGACGATAAAACTACTTCTGAAGTGCCAGCCTTATTAGTCGACTTAACAATAACAACCGACTTACCATTAAAGGTATTTCTAGTTTTACTACTATAAGGAACTAAATCATTTTGACGACCATTATCTTGAGCTAAAAATTCAACACTATTACCATTAACTGCTACACTAATAGGAACATTAGCATCTTCAACAACATTACCTAAAGCATCTTTAACACTAACTGTTAAATAAGCTAACGAACTTCCATCAGCATTTAAAACTGTTTTATTAGCCTCAACACTTAATTTAAAAGCATCGCCATAAGTAGTAATTTCACTTCTACCAACAGTTTGTGATATTTCTCTATCATGCTCATCATAAGCTACCGCTTTTAAAGTACCAGCTTTATAAGGAACATTAAAACTTAAATATAAATTTTCATAGGCAACATTACTCTTGCCATCCCCCTCATACAATTGATATGTATAGCTACCATCATTGCTAGTGCCAGGACTCTTTTTCGAAGTTTTTACACTAAATGTTTTAGAACCAATTTCTGTCCAATCATCACTATTTAATTCTTTAAAAAGCAATTTAACTTTTCGAGCATTAGTATAAACATCAACTTTAACTGATCCCCTATTTATAGCAATCGCACTTTCTTTCCATACTGGCAACATATGTAATGTCGTATCTTTTTTATTCCACTGACTTCGATAAAAATAATAACGATCTTTAGGTAAACCAGCTAAATCAACTATACCAAAATAAGAACTTTTTGGTGAATTATTACCTGCTTGAGCACCACGACTAATTCCATTCCAATTAGTTGGCTCACCTAAATAATCAAAACCGGTCCATACAAATTCACCAGCCATATAATCTCTTTGAATAATCATATACCATGACTGCGCCGACATATGACCCCAATTAACACGTGAGTTATCATAAGAAGTTAAGTTTTGATCACTAGTACGACCACTATCTCTTAATCGTTTATAAAAACCACGTGAATTTATAGCAGATGATGTTTCAGAAGCATATAATATCCAATTTGTTTTACTATTAAAATATCTATCAAAAGCATTACCATCAGCATAATTAAAGCCAATTAATCCTAACTTATTAGGACTAGCTTGTGCTATATTATCAGCAAGATTAATCATATTTTGCCAATTAGCTTTAATTTTATTATCACCAAAAGTAACTAAACGAGAACTATCAAGAGCATATACATACTCACTCATCTCTTTACCCATTTTGTCATATAATTTGTTTGGATCGCTATAATTTGATAGACCCTCTTGTAATTCATTACCTAATGACCAAGCAATAATAGCCGGAGAATTAATTCCCCGTTTAACTGCCATTAATACATCAAATTGCCACCAAGTCATGTTATTTTCTTTATGTAAAATTTGATTATTTTCAGCAATTTTTACATTAAAATCTTTAGCATAATCAAAACTATTATTATTTTTAGATTTAAACCATGTATCAAAAAATTCGTCAATTAAAAGCATACCTTTACGATTAGCAGCTTCGATTAAAACTTCTGAAGCCGGATTATGAGTAACCCTAATCGCATTAACACCCATATCTTTTAAAATATCGACTTGTCTTTCAATTGCATCTTTAAAAGCTCTAGACCCTAAAGGACCTTGATCATGATGCATCGAAACACCTTGTAATTTAATTAAATCACCATTTAAAGAAAAACCATTATTACGATCAAAATGCGCTTTTCTATAACCGTAGTCATTAATAACTGTATCAACTACTTGATTATCAACTAGTAATTCAGTTTTTACTTTATATAAATAAGGATTATCTAATGACCACAAAGTAGGAGAAGATACATTTAAACTAACAGTATTTTTTTCTTTATTATTACTAGCAACTGTTACCGTATCCGATTTAGAAACTACTTCTTGATTTAAATTATTTAATAGCGACTGTTTAACTACAATTTGTTTTTCACTAGTAGAATTATTAATAATTGTTGTTTCGATAGTAGTATTTATAGTTGTAACATTTTTTGGATCAAAATCAGCATTAGTTATTTTAATACCATGCAAATCAATAAAAACATCATTGGTTACTATTAATTTTACAGGTCGATAAATACCCGAACCTGAATACCACCTTGAAGAAGGGAATTGATGATTAACCTTTACTGCCAACAAATTATCTGCACCATATTGAATATATGGAGTTAGATCAAAAGCAAAAGGTGTATAACCATAAGGATGAACCCCTAATAAATTACCATTTATATAAACTTCAGCATTATTATAAACACCATCAAAATAAACAACAACTCTTTTTCCTTGTTGACTAGTTGGAATATTAATGTGCTTGCGATACCAACCAATACCACCTAGCTTGTATCCTGATTCGGCTTCACCATTATTTAGATCATAATTTAATTCTAAACTATAATCATGTGGCAAACTAAGATTACGCCAATTAGCATCATTATATGATAACTCTTGAGCACCAGAAGCTTCACCATAAAAAAACTTCCAATTATCCATCAAAGGTATTTCCCGTTTACTAAAATCTAAACTTTCATAAACAATCTTTTCTGGATCTGAATGATAATTATTATTATCATCCGCATTAACTATTAACGGAGTAGTTAAAGTCAACAAAAACATAAAAACTAACAAAATATTTAATAACTTTTTCATGAATAAATTATTCCCCTCTATGTCCAAGTATATATTATCATGTAAAACGCTTTCATGCAATAAATATGAATAAAAAAATAAGCTAAAAATAGCTTATATTATATCATCAACAATTAAAGACAAGTTTTTATGATTATAAGTTAAACTTAAATAACCAATTACACTATAATTGTGCCCTATTCCCGTCTTTTGAAGTTTGCACCATGTTTTTTTAGGAGTAACAAAATATAAATATTCAAATTAGCGCCTTTTTATCGTTCTTTTTTTATGTCAAAAATTTTTTTATTTTTTCATTTTTGAGGTTATAACAATGGTGTCATGGTGTGCAATTTTGAGACATTATTTATGTCTTGTTTTTTGAAGAAAATCAAACAATAAAATCATATTTATCTGACTATTTATAAATGTCAATATAAAAATGCACATTTTTGATCATATAAATATGTACAATTCAGTTTTCATCTGTGTAGTAATCCTTTAATCTATATGACCTACCTGTGATTTGGACCACATGAGAATGATGTAATATTCTATCTAATATCGCATTT
>JAEWIH010000035.1 GCA_023387245.1 Bacillota bacterium
GCTATATATGTAGCTACTTTTTTAATATCTGGATGACCATGTTGAAATGTAACTCCATATTTAGTATAAGTAATCATATTAATATCATTATGACCATCACCAAAAGATATCGCATTTTCTGGTTTAATATTATATTGATTTAGTACATATTCTATTCCTTTAGCTTTAGAAACATTAGGATCGAAAATTTCAAAAGCATTTTGGTAGGCATAAGATAAAATACTATGTTTAAGTAGTGGTTGTAATTGTAAAATAGTTTCTTCATTACCGATTAAAAATAGTCCATAAATGTGATTTGAAATATTTTGGTTTTCACAATTTTTAATTATATATGATAAACTTAAATCACCATGTAAGTAATAGGGAACAAATTCTAAAAAATTATTATATACTTCAATATGCGTTTCTAATTTAGCACCAACGCCGATATTATTTTTTTTACAAAAATCTATTACTTGTTTACATTCTTGATAATTTAATATCGATTTATTGACTGAATTAAATTGATTGTCAGTAATTAATTGGCCATTAATCGTAATATAATAGTCAGGATTAATTAAATCTCTAATTTCAGGTTGTATGAAATAACTACTTCTTCCAGTAGCGATAATAATTTTAATATTTTTATTTTTTAAACATTGAATTGCTGATAATGTTCTATTACTCATATTAGTTTGATTTCTTAAAATTAATGTTCCATCGATATCAAAAAAAGCTGCTTTTATTTCCATATTTGTATATACCCCTTAATTAATTATTATATTATTAATTTTGGGATTGTACCATATTAATAAAAGAATATGTTATAATTAACAAAAATTTGAATAGGAGTATTTGTATGTTATATCAAAGATTTAGATCATCAAAAATATATTTATCACCTATAAATGTTAATGAGCATTTAGAATATTTTTCTAGATGGTTAAATGAAGATTCTTCGATTCTAGCATTTAATGGCTTTTATAATAAAATTCTAAATGAAGAAAGTATAAAGTCTATTATTGAAAGTTGGACTCAAGCTCAACAATGTGCTTTATTAATTGTAACCAATGATAATCAAATAATAGGTTCAATTTCATTATTTAATATAAACAACTTTATTAAATCGGGAGAAATTGGTATATTCATTGAACAAAAATATCAAAATCAAGGTTATGGTTATGAAGCTATGAAATTAATTATTGATTATGCCTTTAATATGTTAAATTTTAGATATTTATTAGTAAACTGTTATAGTCATAATCTTTCTGCTTTAGCTGTTTATAAAAAATTAGGATTTAAAGAATATGGGCTATTAAAAGAAGCTATTTATTATAATGGTAGTTTTTTTGATGTTAATATGTTACAATTATTTAGACAAGATTATAAATAAAAAAATACTGGGGTGCTTTATTGGCTGAGAAAAAGTTTAGCTTTTACCCATTGAACCTGATGTGGATTATACCAACGAAGGGAGTTATTTTATCTATAAAATAAATTTAAGATTAATGATGCTCCTTTTGTAATAGAAAGGAGTTTTTTATGCAAAAGTTCAGCAAATATAATTATTCGGTTCTTTCTTTTATTTTACTAATTTTGTTATGGCAATTATTATCAATATTAAAAGTTACACCTAATTTAATATTGCCATCACCTTCAGATATATTATTTAGTTTATTTAATGATTTTTCACTATTAATGTATCACTTATCAATGACTTTATTAGTAGCAATATTAGGTTTAATTATTGGCATTGTATTATCTTTTATAGTTTCTATTGTTCTAGATTATTCAAAAGTAATGCATAAAATAATTTACCCATATTTATTAATTAGTCAAACAATACCAACTATAGCTATTGCTCCAATGTTAGTTTTATGGTTTGGATATGGTATTTTACCTAAATTGATTTTAGTTGTAATTACTACAATATTTCCAATTACGATTTCTTTATTAAATGGATTTAGTCAATGTGATCGAGAAATATTATTAAAATTAGAATTATTAGGGGCAAGTAAAAAAGATGTTTTGTTTAATTATAAAATTCCTTATGCGATTAGTTATTTAATGGCTGGAGTTAAAATAAGTGTTACATATAGTATTGTTTCTGCAGTTGTATCTGAATGGTTAGGTGGTTTTGTTGGCTTAGGTGTATATATGATTAGAGTCAAAAAAGCTTTTGCCTATGATAAGATGTTTGGTGCGATAATAATTATTATTATAGTTAGTTTATTATTGATTTTAGTTGTAGATAAAATTAATAGCTATTTGAAAAGGAGGAGATTAATATGAAAAAAATACTTTTAATTATAATTTCATTGTTAATACTATTAGGTTGTAGTAGTAATAGTAATAATAAAAATTTAAAAGAAATAACATTAGTTTTAGACTGGGTACCAAATACTAATCATACAGGATTATTTGTTGCTATGGAAAAAGAATATGATATTAAACATGGTATTAAGTTAAATGTTATTAGACCACCAGAAGGTTCTACTACTGAAATTGTTGCTTTAAATAAAGAATATTTAGGTATTTCATTTCAAGATAGTTTGGCTTATAAATTTTTAAAAAATATTGATATTTCTGTAGTAGCAACAATAATTAATCATAATACTTCTGGTATTATTTCTTTAAAAGACAAAAATATAGTTAAAATGTCTGATTTAGAAAATAAGTCTTATGGTACATGGGATGATGAAATTGAAAAAGCGATGATTAAATTTTTAATGGAAAAAGAAGGGGCTAAATTTACTAATTTAAAATTAGTACCTAATCTAGGTGATAATTCACTTACTGGATTAATTAATAATCAATTTGATAGTGCTTGGATATATTATGGTTGGGATGGTATTATGGCCGATCATTTAAAATATGATCATAATTTTATTATGTTAAAAGATGTTGATAGCAGACTAGATTTTTATTCTCCAGTCATAATTGCGAATAATCATTTAGTTAATAATGAAAAAGAATTATTAAAAAAAGTAATGTCTGCTATTAAAGAAGGTTATGTTTATACTATGAATAATCCAAAAGAAGCTGCCGACATTTTAATTAAACATGCACCTGAACTTAAAGATTCTAAAGAATTTGTTTATTTATCACAACAATACTTAAGTTCTCAATATGCTTCAAGTCCACAATTATGGGGTAAAATTGATCAAAATAGATGGCAAAATTTTTATAATTGGTTATTTGAACAAAAAATTATCGATAAGCGTTTAGATAATAAACCTTTATTTACTAATGAGTTTTTAGAGGAATAATTAACAATGTTATTAGAGTTAAATCAAGTTGATTTTAGTTATAGTAATAAAAAAGTTTTAAAAGACATTAATCTTTGTTTAAATCATCATGAAAATATTGCTATATTAGGTCCTAGTGGTAGTGGT
>JAEWIH010000041.1 GCA_023387245.1 Bacillota bacterium
CAATGTCTACAACAATGTATGCATTTGGAGTAGTTGGAGATATGGGATCAGGATTAATCGACCTTATCGCAAAAAACTGGATTCCAGTATTTACTAATCATAAAGGGATGATAGTTGCCCAAATTATTATTGGTCTCATATTTACAGTTTTATACTTTTTAGTATTTAGAATGCTAATTTTAAAGTTTAACATTTTAACTCCTGGAAGAAGTGATGAGAATAGTGAGGTAAAATTATTTACTAAACAAGACTACAAAGATAAAAATATCAAAATTGCTGATAAAGAAAATATAGGTAATATATATTTTCAAAGGGCTGAAGTATTTTTAGATGCCTTTGGCGGTAAAGAAAATATTATTAAAGTTAATAATTGTGCAACAAGATTAAGAATTACCGTAGATAATCCTGATATGGTTAAAGAAGATGAAGCATTTATTTCTGGTGGGGCACATGGCGTTGTTAGAAAAGGAAATGCATTCCAAGTAATTGTGGGATTAGATGTTCCACAAGTTAGAGAAGAATTCGAAAAATTAATGAAATAATATAAAAAAATATTGGAGGAAAGTATGAAAAAGTTTTCGATTGTAATTGCTGGTGGAGGAAGCACATTTACTCCTGGCATAGTTATGATGTTATTAGATAATTTGGATAAATTTCCAATAAGACAAATAAAATTTTATGATAATTTAGAATCAAGACAAAAGCATATTGCTGATGCATGTGAAATTATTTTAAGAGAAAGAGCTCCACAAATAGATTTTGTGTCAACAACAGATCCAAAAACAGCATTTTCAGATGTCGATTTTGTAATGGCACATATAAGAGTTGGACTTTATGCGATGAGAGAAAAAGATGAGAAGATACCTCTAAAATATGGAGTTATTGGACAAGAAACATGTGGTCCAGGTGGAATTGCCTATGGTATGAGATCGATTGGTGGAGTTTTAGAAATATTGGATTATATGGAAAAATATTCGCCTAATGCTTGGATGTTGAATTATTCAAATCCAGCTGCCATAGTAGCAGAAGCGACTCGTAGACTAAGACCTAATTCAAAAATAATTAATATTTGTGATATGCCGGTTGGTATTGAACATAGAATGGCAAAAGCAATTGGTATCGATAGAAAAGATATGGAAGTTAGATATTTTGGACTTAACCATTTTGGATGGTGGACAGATATTAGAGATAAATCCGGAAATGATTTAATGCCACAAATAAAAGAATATGTAAGAAAGCATGGCTATTCAGTAAGGGAAGAAATAGAATCTCAACATACTGATCAAAGCTGGAAATATACTTTTGAAAAAGCAAAAGAAATATATGCGCTAGATCCAGATACACTTCCAAATACATATTTGAAATATTATTTATTCCCGCAAGATGAAGTAGAACATGCTGATCCTAATTATACTAGAGCAAATGAAGTAATTGATGGAAGAGAAAAGCGCGTATTTAGTGAATGTGATAGAATAGTTGCTGCTGGAACAGCTAAGGATACAACTTTAGAAGTAGATGAACATGCAAGTTTTATAGTAGATTTAGCATGTGCTATTGCCTATAATACACATGAAAGAATGCTATTAATCGTTCCAAATAATGGAGCAATATCTAATTTTGATCCTACTGCAATGGTTGAAATTCCATGTATAGTGGGAAGCAAAGGATATGAACCGTTGGCGCAGGGAGAAATACCTAGATTCCAAAAAGGATTAATGGAACAACAAGTTGCGGTTGAAAAGTTAGTAGTAGAAGCGTGGATTGAAGGATCATATCAAAAACTATGGCAAGCTTTAACATTATCAAAGATTGTTCCAAATGCAAGAGTAGCTAAGCAAATTTTAGATGATTTAATAGAGGCTAATAAAGAATTCTGGCCACAATTAAAATAATATATGTAGCAAAATCTATACAAAGCATATAACTTTATTATATTATATATATAATAAGGTTATATGTTTGGGTGACGCTATGAAACTACAACAATTAATTTGTGAAAAAGAGTCTAAACTTAATGATACTGATTTAGGTATACTAAATTATATTGTTCAAAATAATTTAAATTTAAAAGATGTTGGTATAGATAGACTTGCGCAATTAACATATTCATCAAAGTCTTCGGTACTTAGAATGACAAAAAAATTGGGATTTTCAGGTTATTCTGAGTTTAAGTATTTTTTAAGCTATATTTCTAATAATAGAGGGAATGTTAAATTTGACACTAGATCTATATATCAACAACAACTTGATGATGTAGAAAAGACACTTAAAGATTTAGATAAAACTGATATGGATTCAATATTAAGAATGTTTTTTAATGCTGAAACTATATGTTTATATGCTACTGGGTTTAGTCAAAGGATAGCTATAGAAGAATTGTATATTAAGTTATTAAGTCTGAATAAAAAATGTATAATTATTTCTAATAAAACAGAACTTGATATGGTTACAACAATGGTAACAGAGAAAGATGTAGTTATTGTTGCTTCCTTAAGTGGAGAAACTGAAAAAGTTAAGCCAAACTTAGTGAGTTTTGAATTAAAAAATATACCAGTATTAACAATAACGTTACCAGGGGATAATTATTTTTCAAGACACAGTAGTTTCAACTTACATTACTATGCCGGATTTTTTCCAAAAGGAAAAGAAGATAAGCCGGTACAATCTATGTTAGGGTTACATTGTGTAATAGATTATTTATATAGAATGTATAATGAATATTTAAGAAACATATAATTAGATAAGAGGAATAGAATGATGGGGCATAATTATTTTAGATATAAAAAATTATTGATTGGCTACTGGATATTGATACCTATCCTCTATTTTTTGTATATATATCTAGCTAAATTAAATCAAAATACTACATATTTTAATATACTTACAAGTCAACCTATATATAGTATCTATTTTTTATTAGCATGGATAATGATAATTCAGGCATTATTAGTTATAAAAGCTAGAGATGAAATAATGAATAAGTACATAAGGATATTTTTATTTCAACAAATAATGACACTTAACATAATAGGAGTTATACTAAATTTTCTATTATTAAAAAAATGTCCCCAAAACGGAAAGTTTATTTCAAAAGAAGAGGGATTCATATTTAAAATATCCATTGTTTTTATAATAGTGGTATCGATAATATCGCTATTTGCATTCTTAAGAATCGTATTTAACTAAATAATTTTATATAAAATGTTGGAAAATTATGAGAATATAATATTGATGTTATTCATAATTTACAACATTTTTTAAATTTTTTGATGTTTATAGAATATATAATTATTAGTCAAATATGTTATAATGAAAAAGATTTTATTGAATAAATTGTGGAGAAGTATGAAAAAAATATTTTTATCAATAGCAATGCTATTAATAGCATTAACATTATCATCAACTAATATTTTAGCTAATAATACATTTGACCCAGAACCAGATATAACAAAGTTTTATCTAGCCGATAGTGATGGCGATGGTATTATAGATATTTATGATAAAAATCCTAACTTTTGGGATGTTTCTGATCGAGATTTAAGATTTTTTATGGAACTAGCATATAAAGATAAAGATTATTTAAATAAAATATTTGCTAAAGATAATGATACAATAAATAAATTTAATTTCGCTATTAAGAATGTAGCAGATGTTAGAGAACTTGTTAGCCATTGGAAAGTTGTCGAAATTATAGACCATGAAAATACAAGTGGTTTTTTTGCTGTTTTATTTAGGAATAAAAATAAATTAGTAATTGCCTTTAGAGGAACCAATAATTTTCCAGATTACAAAAGTGATGCAAGTATTGCTTTTGGAACTAAACCGTGGCAAGTAGATAATTTGCTAGAAGTTAAAAATAAAATTAATACCACTTATAATGACGTAGAAAACATTTATTTAACAGGACATTCCCTAGGCGGTTATTTAGCAGCATATATGGCAAGTGATCAAAATTTATTATTAAATAATCCTAAACTACATCACTCAGCCGTATTTAATGCCCCTGGTATTACTTCTAATTTATTTGCGTCTAGAAATCATAAACAAGTTGCATTAAATAATGACAAAAATACAAGTAAGTCATCTGCTATGGTAGAAGGTAGTGATAAACGTTTTAATACAACAAAATATAAATTTCAACCTTATGGCATACATGGAGATGTTGTATCAGGATTAGATCAGTATCAAAATACTAGATGGAATAATCAAGTTAATTCAGGTAGTAGTCATTCAAGCACTAATTTTGTCGCGACCAAAGCTGATGATAATTTTAAAAAATGGTTTTCTACTGGATATCGAATGGATAGTGTCTATAAAGAGCTAGATTCTGATAATGATGGAATAAAAGATGTAGATGAATTAAGAATAGGAACAGATCCTTACAAAATAGATACTGATGGAGATGGAATTGGTGATAAAGTTGAATTATTATTTAATAAGAGTGCAATTTTAAAGGAAGAAACAGTTGCCTTAAATGAGCTTTATTATATCAATAGAACTGGTGGAGTTAATTTAAAAAAGAGAGAAGAGTTTAATTTAGAACTATTTAAAAATAAAGCCATTGTTTTACTAAAAGAGAAAGTAGAAAAATATTCAAAACAAATTAAATATGTTGATAATAAAGAAGTTAAGTATGAAGTAGTTGATTATCCTAAAGATTTAGTCAATGCTGGAGTTAACTTTAATGTTACAGTAGCGGGAATATTACCAGATGGAACTAGAACAAATACGTTATCAATACCTGTAAAAATAGAAGAAAATAAAAATATACCAATGACAAATATTTTTATTGAACCAAAATTTGATATTGTTGAACAAAACATCGATATCAATGAAGATTTAGATTTAAATAAAAGCTTTAAAAATCTTCCGAAAAACACAACAATAACAGCTATTGATGATATTGATACAACTACTATTGGTAAAAAATCTGTTACTGTACAATTAAACTTTAATGATAAAATGTTTAAAACGGTTGTAGTGAAATTTAATGTAAATGAGCCTAGCCCAACGACAGCATTAGTTGAATATAAGTTTGAGACAATTGATACTAATAAAGAGTTACCAATTGGCGATATCGAAAAACGATTTAAACCTAACAATAAAATGTATACTATTGGCGAAATGGTTGAGGCCACAGATTTGAGTAATATTAATTATTATGACGAAAACAATGATGGGTATTGGACATTTGAAAAATATAAAAATGGTTCCGAATTAATTGTTAAAGCAGGCGAAAATATATTTTATCCGTTACTTAAATTTAGAGCTAATACATATGTTATTAAGTTTATAGATAGGGATAAGACTATTTCTGAAATTAGACTAACAAAAGGCGAAAAACTTTCTGAAATTTCTAATATAGAGATGAAAAGAGAAGCGGATGGACTGATTGAATATAAATTTATAGGTTGGAATAAAGATGCGGGTGGTAAGAAAGAATTTGTTGATCAAAATACAATAGTTGATGGCAATGCTAATTACTATGCAGTTTGGGGCACTAAGCTAATTAAGTTAACTGAGGCAAAACCTATTAATAAAGATGATAAAAATAATACAAATAATGAAGATTCAAATATTATTGTAGAAATACCTGATATAGAAACTAAGCCAATTGTAAATGAATTACATAAGCCTAAAATTGATAATGTTGAATTAAAAAAAGAAGATGATGGATATTATTTTGTTATTCATTCAAATCCTTTAATAGCAATTACCATTTTCTATGGCGATAGTAATGAACCTATTGGTACATTATTTACTACTGAATCAGGGCAAGTTAAGTATAAAGTTGTAAATAATATTATAAATGGGAATAAATTTAGGTTTTTACCAACAGCATATAAATTTGATGATAATGGTAATATAGATAATACTGTTGATGGAATAGCGGGCGATATATTTTTGTATATAGTAAAAGGATTAGAAATGGAAGAAGCTATTCCTCAACCACAAATTGATCCAGATTCATCGTTACAATCTCATGAATTAAATAAAACGAACATGAAGTTGCCTAATGCAGGTGTTAGAAATGAAAACCCATATTGGGTAGGTATTTTGATAGCATTAGTATTAAAAAGACGTAAATATAATTAAAATACAATGGTTAATATGTATTGATCGGTGTAATAAATAATATAATATTAAAATTTATATGATATCGGTAATTAGTTTAATAAGGAGATAGTATGAAAATTGCATTATTTGAGGATTTAGGTGTTGCACAAGATATAATTGAAAAACACAAAAAAAAGCTATTGGATTTAGGTCATACATTTATTCAATTTGAAAAAAATCAAGATATAGATGTATTGATAGAAAGAATTAGTGGAGTTGATGTGTTAATGCTTGCTAATATGAAAATAGATCAAAAAGTTATAGAAAAAGCAGATAGTCTAAAATATATAAATATAGCATTTACAGGAGTAGATCATATTCCGCTAGATTATGCAAAGAGTAGAAATATTGATATTAGTAATGCTAGTGGCTATTCAACTGATTCTGTTGCCGAGCTTTGTATATGTTTTATGTTACAATTATTAAGAAATGTTGGAAAAGTTGAAGAAAGATGTAGAAATAGTTTGACTAAAGATGGATTAATTGGTTCTACTCTAAAAGGGAAAACGGTTGGCATTATTGGTGGAGGTAAAATTGGTAGTCAAGTGGCTAAATTAGCTAAACTTTTTGGCGCAAAAACAGTTTTATATAGCAGAAGTAAAAAAGATAGCAACCTATTTGATGAACAATTAGACTTAGAAAAGTTATTAGCGGTATCTGATATTGTAAGTTTACACTGTCCACTTACTAAAGAAACAGAAAATTTGATTAGCTATAATCAATTTTCAAAAATGAAATCAACAGCTTTTTTAATAAATACTGCAAGGGGTAATGTCATCAATCAAGAAGCATTAAGTGATGCTCTAAAAAATGGTGTTATATCAGGGGCTGCTATTGATGTATTTGATATTGAGCCACCACTACCAAGCAATCATATTTTATTAAATACTCCTAATTTAATTCTAACTCCTCATATCGCATTTGCTACAAAAGAATCGTTGCAATTGCGAGCAGAAATTGTATTTGATAATTTATATTCATGGTTAAATGGTGAGGTTAAAAATAGAATATAATAGGTAATAAATAAAGGATTTTCTATATAAGAAAATCCTCTTTTTTTAATAAAATTAATATATAAACCAAATTAATATATAGCCACTAATAACAGCAATTAATGTATATGGAGTTGACATTTTCATAAAAGTTTTTGATTTTACATGATAGCCTTCCTTTTTTAACATTCCCAAAGATGTTATGTTGGCTGATGCTCCGATTGGTGTAATATTACCACCTAAGGTAGCACCAGATAATAAACCAAAATATAAAATTGTTGGATCAATTCCTAGCTTTAAGGCAATAGTACCAATTACTGGTAACATTGTCGCAACATAGGGAATATTGTCGATAAAGGCTGACAATAAAACTGAAATAAAAGTAATGGCTGTATATAATATAAAAATATCTTTAGTACCAATATTGACAAAGAAGTTAGCGATTTGATTAATAATGCCTCCATATGAAACAGCTCCAATAATTACAAACAATCCTGTCAATAAAAATAAAGTATAAAAATCTAGCCCTTCATAAATGATTTTAGCTGTTTTTCTAAATCCATGTCTTAATCCTTGAATAATTAAACCAAGTATACAATAGAACATACAAATATATCCATTTAAGTTAGTGTCTGCCTTTGGTAAAAAGTTGAAATGATGAGAATCAATAAATGAACAAACAATAAGAGTTATAATTGTGGCAAGCAATAAAATAGTTGGAATAAAGTCATTTACTTGTGTTTGTTCATTTAATTCGATTTTTTGATTTTGTTTGCCTAAATAAAAATATAAAAATATTGTAGAAAAAATCATGCTTAATTGGACAATCCAAAATAATCCCATTTTTCCATCATAAATAAAGAAATCTAAAAAGTTCATATTGTTATATCCAGCTAATAAAATAGAAGTAGTATCACCAACTAAAGTTGCTGCTCCTTGTAAGTTAGAGGCAATAGAAATCGCAATAACTGCTGGAACTGGTGACTGATTTATTTTTTTAGAAATTGTGATGGCGACTGGTACTACCATTAATACTGTAGCAACATTATCAACAAATGCTGATATTATTCCGGCAAATAGACTTAAAGTTAGTATCATCATTTTCATATTTTTGGCTCGATCTATAATAATATCGGCCAATAGAGCAGGCATTTTTGATTCGATAAATAATGCGACTGTTCCCATAGTTCCAGCAATCATCATTAGTACATTATAATTGATTGAGCTAAGGGCAATATTGAGTGGTATTAAATTTAAAAATATTGTTAATAAGGCACTTGCTATAGCAATTTGGGCTCGATAATGAGCGAAAATAATCATACCTAAGTAAGTTAAAATAAATATAATGAGAATGTTCATTTATTTAGTTCCTTTCTTTAAATAACACCAAAATATCATAACATATATTCTATTATTATGGAATAAATTAAATTTAGTATTATGATTGAGTTTTATTTTAATTTTTTATAATATTTATAATATGAATTGGAATATTAAATTAAATATCATTAAAACTATTAAAATTGCTTTGGCTACTATATTAGCGATTATATTGGCTAAATATTTAAAATTAGATAATTATTTGGCAGCAGGTATTATTGCTATATTGAGTGTGTTAGAGACTAATAAATCATCACTTCAATATGCTTTCTTTAGAACCATTTCTTGTATATGGGCTTTTTTGATTGCGGCGGCATGTTTTTATTTATTCGGTTTTAATTTATTTTCTTTCATGCTTTATTTAATTCTTTTTGTATTTAGTGCTTTAATTTTAAAGATTAATCATGGACTAGCACCAATTAGTGTATTAGTTACTCATTTATTACTAGATTCTAATATTAGTATTAATTTTTTATTTAATGAATTTTTATTAATGTTGATTGGATGTGTATGTGGAGTTGTTTGTAATTATTATATGCCTACACATATTAAACAATTGACTAAAATTAATGATGAGTTGGAACAAGTGTTTAAGCGAATATTATATGCTTTTGAAATATTATTAGTTAATCCTGATTATAATCATAGTTTAGATGCTGATTTGGCTAGAGCAATTGATTTAATAAAAAAAGGCATTCATTTGGCTAATTTAGATATTGATAATGGTGTTTATAATAAGGGTGATTATGAATTGGCTTATTTTAAGATGAGAAAACGCCAATATTATTGTTTAATGAATATTAAAAATTACATTATTAAAATCAAAACACCTTATAATGCGAATAAAATAGCTGAAATATTGCATTTAACGTCTTTAAAATTACATCAATACAATGATTGTGTTGAGCTTTTGGCTAAAATTGATGACATTTTTGCTTATTATTATGAAAGCGAGTTACCAAAAAATCGTTATGAATTTGAACAAAGATCGATGTTATTTATGACTTTAAATGAGTTTAAAGCCTTTTTATTACATAAAAGAGAGTTTAGCTATGATTATTCTACATATTTTGGGTTAATAGAATGATCCAATGAAAATAATTTAGTTACTTTTCAAATACTACAACGAAATTTATACTAAAAATCCATTTATAAAAAAATTTGATTATGTTTATAAAACTAAATAATGCGAATTATAAATACCAACATTATATTCATTTGATAGAAAAGAAAAAGAGAACCTTCATTATTTGTGTGTCTAAATAACAAGGTTTATTTCAACTCCATGACGATCCATAAGATAATGCATATATCTGATATTATCGTAACAACCATTGTATTTTTTTGCGATACTATTTATACTATTGTTTTGGTTTTTCATTAAATCATACATTTTTAGCTTTTCTTCATAAGTGAATCTCATAATAAAAGTGAAACCTCCTGTTGGTTATTCAACTTTCTTGGTTCACTTTAGAAGCTAAACTATTTTTACAAGTAATATTTCATTTGATAAATAGCTACAGATATTAGGTAATGATGAAATGGTAACTAAAGCTATATTAGACAGGATTCTTCATTACTCATATTTATTTAATATCACGGGTCCAT
>JAEWIH010000047.1 GCA_023387245.1 Bacillota bacterium
CCATCAATTGCACAAATATATAATTTTGCATTACATACATGATTGGGACAATAAAATTCCTTAATTCTATCTTCTTCTATTACCCGGTTTGCACAAATAATATCTTTCCTTTCTTTATCTCTATACGCATATTTAGCCACATCCTTACCTCCTATTTTATGAAAATATATTTTTGACAACATCTCTATAGTCACATACCCACAAAAACTGCTTTTGACAATAGTCATGTTGTTACACTAAGTTAAAAAAGTAACCCTATTGTTACAACTCTCTATTTTCCAGTAGTTAGAACTATTGTCAAACGATCTAAAATCATAGTATAAATTCGCTGTTCAAACTTCTGTGTTTTTATCTAAACCCTTTGATTTCAAGGCTTTTCTATACTTTTTCTCCTTACTTTCTTGACAGTAGAACAATAGTCTCCACATGAAACGTCCTTGAAAACAAATTAACACCAACCACTCGCTCCAAACTATAATCAACCAACAATAACTCTAAATCACGAGCCAAGCTATTAACATTACAAGAAATATAAATTATTTTATCAGCACCAATCCGCAACAAATCCCTAACACCCGACTCACTCAAACCCTTTCGAGGAGGATCAACAATCACAACATCAAAATTATGACAATTTCTATCTAAATACTCACTAGCATCCTCACAAACAAACTCAATATTATTTAAGCCATTCAACAACGCATTTTCCCTAGCCATCATAATAGAATCCTTAATAATATCAACACCAATAACCTTAAATACTCTATCCGCCACAAAACAACCAATACTACCAACACCACAATATAAATCTAAAACTCGCTCACTACCATTAAAATTCCCCAAATCAACAACACAATTATATAACTTCTCACTCATACTCGTATTAACTTGGAAAAAAGTATTCAAAGCAATTTTATAATCAATATTACCCAAACGCTCAATAATATAGCCATCCCCATAAACAACAACACAATCATTCGACAACAAAGTATTAGACTCAATCAAATGCCGATTCAAAACAATACTCTTAATAACACTAAACTCAATCCTCAAAAAATCAATCAATCCAGACAACCAAACATACTCTCGCTTGCTAACAACCGCCAAACCAACCAATATGTCTCCATAATAAAAAGACTCACGCACAATGATCGTTTTACAATCATCAATCTCATTATCAATTAAATAATTTTTAATAGCCAAATAAACACGATTACTCAACTCAGACTGTAAATAACAAAAATTCATATCAACAATATCATGTGAATTTTGACGATAAAACCCCGCCTCACCACGCAAAAAAGGCACCATCACTTTATTCCGATAATTATACTCACAATCACTATCAATAAACTCAATACTATCAACACCCAAACTCCGCTTAATCTTATCAATTTTAAAAAGGCGCTCGCCATCAACACTCAAATGTAATAACTGGCAACCACCACACTTACTAGCCAAGCCACACTCAGGCTCAATCCGATAACAACTACGCTCAAGCAACTCAATTACCTTGCCAAAAGCATAATTTTTATTAACTTTCAAAATTAAAACTCTAGCCCTCTCAGCAATCAATAAATTTTTAACAAAAATAACCAATCCCTGAAAACGACAAACCCCAAAACCAAACTCAGACAAATCACTAGCAACTAGCTCAACAATATCATTCTTTTTTATTATCATAAGGAACCAAAACCTTAGTAATCAATTCAGACATACTCGAATTTTTAATACCATTAACCAACAAAGAATGACCATTACTACCACCAGCATAAACATTAATCTCCAAATCATAATTACGCACAGCATCATGGCGACTAAAATATTTATCAACCGGCAAACTCTTTAAAACCAAAGCATAAACACTATCAACTAATTTAGTAGCATCATCAACCTTAACACTATCATTAACCTCAACCAAAACCCTAACCAAAGCACTAGAATTAGACACCTCAACACTCTTAACATTCGCCAATTTAGAAATCTCTTGATTAATCGTATTCAATTGTGTATCCGAAATTTTATGATCTAAATCATGATCAAAGCGATTCCCAATCACCACGCTACCACGATTAAAAAAAGCATCAGAAACAACAATACCCGCAAAAATAATCAAAACTAAAAACAATGAACATATGACCAAAATCATCAATTTACTATAAGATCTTTGTCTCATACTCAATCCTCTCTCAACTTATTCAACAATAATTTATTAGCCAAAGCCGGATCAACCTGGCCCTTAGACAACTTCATAACTTGCCCCATCGCATATTTAAGCGCATGATCCTTACCATTCAAATAATCAATCTTAATTTGAGGATTTTGACCCAAAACCTCACTAATCCAATTAACAATCACCTTTTCATCACTAATTAAAACTAAATTTTTATCCTTGATTATCGCATCAACATTCGACTTAAAATTAAACAATTCAGGAATAACTACTTTAGCCTGCTTCGAAGATAATTTTTTATCCTTTAAATAACCAATCAATTTAGCCACTTCATTAACATCAAAAACTGTTTTTAGTGATTCCTTTAACTTAATCATACCCAACAATTCCGACAACACTAAATTAGTCGCATCAACTAAATTACAACCCAACAAAACCAATTCATCAACAAAATTAGCCCAATCAGGATTAGCCACCAATATATCAGCATTAATTAAACTTAAACCTTGACCTAAATAACGCTTTCTACGCTCCATCGGCAACTCAACCAACGACTTCTCTATTTCACTCAACCACTCATCACCCAAAAGAATTGGTCGAATATTTGGCTCACAAAAATATTTATAATCAACAACACCCTCTTTTTTACGCATACTAACCGTCATCTGGCTAGACTCATCAAAGCGCCGAGTCTCTTGAACAATCTCACCACCAGCATTCAAAATCTCGATTTGGCGCTTAATCTCAAAATCAATCGCCTTTGAAACATTTGAAACTGAATTTAAGTTTTTAATCTCAACCTTAGTCCCCAAAACATCACTATTAGAAACCGAAACATTAACATCACAACGCAAAGAACCTTCTTCCATCTTACAATCACTAACATCTAAATATAAAAGTAATTCTCTAAGTCCACTAACATACGCTGCTGCTTCTTTACCACTATGAATTTGAGGCATCGACACAATCTCAATCAAACCAACACCACTACGATTAAAATCAATCAAAGTACAATCATCCTCATGATATTGCTTAGCAGTATCTTCCTCCATATGTAAACGAATAATTCCAATCTCTTTCATTTCACCATCAACAACGATTTCCAACTTACCATTTTTACCAAGCGGAAAAAACTGTTGCGTAATCTGAAAACCTTTAGCCAAATCTGAATAAAAATAGTTTTTACGATCAAAACGCACTAATTTATCAATCTCCATCCCTAATCCTAAACAAGCCCTAAGTGCTAACTCAACACCCTTCTTATTCAAACTAGGCAATGTTCCCGGCAAAGCAATATCCACCTCATTAACACAATGATTAGGTAATGCATCAAAACTAACACGCGCCTTAGAAAACATTTTTGTATTTGTCTTTAATTCACAATGAATCTCAATACCAATAGTCGGTTTATACATACTAGTAACCACCCTTCTCATTAATCATTTTCTCAAGTCCCAAAGCTATATCAAACATTAATTTCTCACTAAAAGCTTTTGTCGTCAAATTAATACCATATGGCAAATTACCAACTTTACCCAGTGGTAAAGTAATAGAAGGAAAACCACTAAAATTACCCAAAACTAAATGATTATCAGCCAAAATGTGTTTACTATTAACACTTATATTATTATTAACATCTTTAATTAACGGAGCCACATCATCACTAGCCAAAGTCAAAATGCCATCAACATCTTTCAAAACAGAAACATAATTATTAACAATTAAGCGTCTAATTTTTTTAGCCTTTAAAAATATTTCCTTTTGATGTTTATCATCAAGACCATAAGAACCAATAACAAAACGTTTCTTTAATAAGAAACCAAAACCCTTAGTCCGGGAATTAATCATAATCTCTTCCAAATTATTACCAAACTCACGCACACCAAAGCGCACTCCATCTAAATTAGCATGATTAGTCGTAGCTTCACAATTAGCAATAATATAATATACCGGCAACAAAGCATCTAATAAGTTTTGATCCATAGTAACATATACTATCTCTACACCCGCTCTAGATAAATCATTTAATAATAAATTAAAGCCAGCCTTTAATTGATTATCACTCTTAGCATCCATTAAATTTGTAATAACCGCAATTTTTTTACCGGCCAACTCGCCACTAATATTACTATAATCATCAACTTTAATGTTTGAACTCGTCATATCTTTTTCATCAAAACCAGCCAAAACTTCTAACAATTGTGCAGACTGTAATACTGTTTTAGAAAAATAAGCAACATGATCTAAAGAAGAACAATAAGGAATAACACCATAACGAGAAATACGACCATAAGTCGGCTTAGTACCAACTATTCCACAATAACTAGCAGGTTTACGCACCGAATCACCAGTATCGCTACCTAAAGCTAAATCAATAACTCCACTACCAACTAAGGCACTACTACCACTAGAAGAACCTCCGGCAATTCGCTCATAATCAAACGGATTATGAGTAATCCCTTGACAAGGAGTAGTACCACTACCACCCATAGCCAATTCGTCCATAGTCGTTTTAGCAACCATCTTAATACCAGCCTTTTTTAATTTAGTAATTACAGTAGCATCGTATTTAGGAATATAATTACTCAAGATTTTAGTAGAAGCTGTCGTCAAAATGTCTTTTGTCGAAAAATTATCTTTAACCGCAATATATTCGCCCTTTAGCGGACTATTAATCGTAATATTTTCATCAGGATATTCATCGATTAATGTAACAACCGCATTTAATTGTGAATTAATTTCCTTAATTTTTTCTCTAATATCCATATTATTTCACCACCTTAGGCACAACAAAAAAATTATCAACTACATCCGGTCCATTAGCCAAAACCTCTTCAACCAATAACTCAGATACCTCTTCATCATCACGCAAAAAACTAACCGCCGACTCAAAAGGATAATCCATTGGCTCTATACCATCAGTATTTATTTTTGACAATAAATCAATTTGTTGCAAAAATATATCAAATTCACTACTAATTAATTCGACTTCTTTATCACTTAATTCAAACATACAATTTCTAGCCAATTGTTTAATTTTATCATGCGTTATCTTTTCCATTAAATCACCATAAAATCGTATTTACGATTTCCCCTCTCTTCTCCATCATTGCTTTTATATCATGACCATTCATAATTTTAATTTTAATCTCTAAATCATTACTAAAATGTTGCTTTAACAATTTAGAAACATAATTAACTAACACCTGTATTTCTGGATATGATTTTGTATCAGTATTTATATCTATATATAATTCTCTTATATCATTACTAACTATATTTAATCGACCAATAACCCCAATATGATCATCAATAATTAGATCATTTAAGCTTGTCTTAAAAATATTAAAACTATCACTCAATTCAGAATAAGCTCCTCTAGCCTCACTAGAAGGCAATAAATACCAACGATCTAAAGTATCATCAAACTGCCCGACATTATTTTCAAAATATAAATGGCCAATAAAATTCCCAGGCAAACTACTATCAATTCGCTCTAAATTATAAATCGCTACTATAATTTTAGCATTCGCCATTCTCTCTTCTTTCTTTAAAATCGAAACTAATTGTCTACCCGCATTTTCCCCATATTTTTTTAAATCACTATCCGATAATTTTCCATTATCAGCAACATTTTGTTTAACACATAAACCAATACTCATCCCAACTAATTGATTATTAGTATCATAAACATCTAACTCAAACAAATCAGCAACAATAATTGGCGAAGTAATCGTTTCACCATTAGTTAAAACAAACCTTTGACTACTATCAGGATTTAAACCATTAGGATTATCATTACTTTTAAAACGCATCAAACTATCAAACATTCGATCATTTATTTCTTGACCTTGTGCCAAAGTATAATTATCATTACCAACTAAATAATAAGTCATATAATCATATAAACCTTTAGTAATTTGATAACTATCATCTTTATAAACACCCCGTCTTTGATGCATATGCCGTCTAGAAGATATTTGAAAAGGTATTTTAAAAGAGTAATTATTTCTAAATTCAACTACTTCTTGGCCACGATCCATATCACTTTGGCAACCAACTAGTAATAAAGCTAAAAATATCAATATGATTTTTTTCATATCACTTACCAATCATTTCTATAAATTCTCTTTCATTCAACACTTTAATCCCAAGCGCTTGCGCTTTTACTAACTTAGAACCAGCTTCAATACCAGCAATCACAAAGTCAGTCTTTTTAGAAACGCTACTAGTAACTTTCGCACCTAATAACTCAAGTTGCTTAATAGCATCATTTCGACTAAACTGTGTTAAAGTGCCAGTTAATACTACTATTTTATCATTAAAAACACTATTTAAAACTACTTTTTTTTGGCCGCTTTCAAAATTAATACCAACTCTTTTTAAATCTTCAATTACCTTTAAATTAGTTTGATGACTAAAAAAGTTAATAATGCTATTAGCAATCTTAGTTCCAATTTCATCAATAGCCACTAATTCCTCAAAAGTAGCATTCATCAATTCATCAATATTTTTAAAATGCGCTGCTAAAGTAGTAGCCACTTTTTTACCAACATGAACGATATTTAGCCCAAATAAAATGTTTTCCAAAAATAATTGTTTAGATTTATTAATATTATCAAACAAATTACCAACACTTTTTTCACCCATTTTATCTAAAGCCAACAATTTTTGGCGATGATTTTGCAAATAATAAAAATCAACTATACTATTCAAAATACCTAAATCATAAAATTGTTTAATTTTAGCCGGACCAAACCCTTCAATATTCATAGCATCACGACTAACAAAATGATTAAGTGCCGCCAAAATCCGCGCCGGACATAACTGATTAATACAATATATATCTACAATCTCATCATCATATAACAATTTTTCATTACAAACCGGGCAATGAGTAGGCTTTTCGATCATAAGTTCATTACCATTTCGCCGCTCTAAAATAACAGAAACAACTTCAGGAATAATTTCGCCAGCCTTTTGAACTAAACAAACATCATTAATCCGAATATCTTTTTTCATAATATTATCAAAATTATGCAAAGTAGCAGCTTTAACAGTCGTATTTGCGAGAAAAACCGGACTCAAAACCGCATTAGGAACTATTTTACCTGTCCTGCCAACTGTTAATTTAATATCTTCTATTTTACTTTCAACAATTTCAGGCACAAATTTATACGCAATCGCAAAACGCGGCGCTCTTACCGTATAACCACATTCTTCTTGTTGACTAAAGGCATTAACCTTAATAACTACGCCATCAATATCAAATTCATAACTATCTTTCTTTGTCTCAATATCTTGAATAATTTTATAAACTTCTTCAATGTTTTGAGCCAAAAAAACATGTTTATTAACTTTAAAACCCCATTTTTCTAATTGGGTTAACGCTTCATATTGAGTATATAAATTATATTTTTGAGGCTGGATAACGGTATACCAAAAAGCATCTAAATTACGTTTAGCCGATTCCTTACTATCTAATTGCCTAATCGAGCCCGCCGCCGCATTTCTACAATTAACAAATTCATTTAATCCTAATGCTTTCCGCTCACTATTAATACGCCTTAATTCTTGTTTCGATAAAAAAACTTCACCCCGTAATGTTAAATTTAAATTATTATCTATTTTCAATGGCAAAGTTTTAATTGTCTTAATATTATCACTAACATTTTCACCAACTAAGCCATTACCCCGAGTAACTCCTAAACAAAAATCACCATTAACATATTCAATGCTCATAGCTAATCCATCAATTTTTAATTCGACACAATATTGACAATCACCAACCATATTTTTAACTCGTTTATCAAATGCTACTAAATCATCATAACTAAAAGCATTATCCAAAGAATATAATCGATACTTATGCTCAATCTTACTAAAAGTCGGCAATGAACCTACTTTATTTAAAACGGTAGCCAACATACTATATTCAGGATGTTTTTCAATCAGCGTCTTTAATTGATTATATTTATAATCATATTCACTATCGCTCATTATCGGACTATCATCTTGATGATAAGCGCTATTAGCATTTAATAACAACTGATTAAGTTCAATAATTTCATCTTTAATATCCATAAATGTCTCCTATCGCTTTATTTGTTTAATCCCATATTCAGGAAATGATACTTTATAAAATTGAGGCATAATCGCCAATACAACCCCCCTACCATATTTAGGATGTTCATAAATACTGCCCTTAGTATAATCTTGTTGACTACTAACAACACTCAATATATCATCACGATTCACTAAAGTTTTTATAAAGCCTAAACTAAAATCAATTTCAACTAGATCACCATCAATCGCAACAATTTTCCCTCTCCCATAATCAATATGATCAACTAACTGACCGATACTTAAATTTAAAGGGCGATAATCTTTGGTTTCTAACTTATATGTATCATTAGTAGTATGATCAATATAATTTAAGCCATCTATACACTCATTCAAAAAACGCGAACTCGATAAGCGCGTACTAAAATCAAAATTTCGATCACGATTATCGACACAAATTAAACGCTCTTTAGCTCTAGTCATCGCTACATAAGCCAAACGTCTCTCTTCTTCTAATCCTTGTGAACCCGATTCTAACATACTTCGATTATTTGGTAAAATACCATCATTGAAACTAGCAATAAAAACTATTTTAAATTCTAAACCTTTAGCCGCATGAATCGTCATTAAAGAAACACAATCACTACCAGCATTTTTAGTTTCACTATATAAACTAACATGATCTAAATAGTCAGCCAAAGAAGCTCTTTCATTTTGGTAAAAATACTCTGTTCCATCTTTAATTAATTCATAAATATTCTCTAAGCGCTCGATCTCTTTTAAAGAACGATAATAATCTTCTAATCCCGACTTTAATAATAATTTTTTCATTAAAGTCTCAAAATCCAAATCTAAATCTTGTTTAATTGAGTCAATAATCTTTAAAAAATTATTAAATTGAGAGAAATTTTTAGCCGCCTGATAATAATTTAGTTGCTGTTTAGAAGCATATTCATCTAATTTTTCTAAAGTTTTGTCACCAATTTTACGCTTAGGGACGTTGGCGACTCTTAAAAAAGCTAAATCGTCTTCAAATAACGCTACTTTTAAATAACTTAAAACATTTTTAATTTCGCTACGAGCATAAAAATTAGTACCACCAATAATCCGATAAGGAATTTGGTAATTAACTAACTGGTTTTCTAAACTGCGCGATAAATAATTAGAGCGATATAATACCGCAATATCACTATATTTAAGCGCTTGGCTATCAACCATTTTCTTAATCTCTAAACCAATATATTCTCCCTGTTCATAACTATTAAAAAAACTATGCCACTCAACTTCATAATTATTAGCATAATTGCTGTATAGTTCTTTATCAATTCTATCTCGATTATTAGAAATCAATAAATTAGCACACTTTAAAATATTTTGACTACTACGATAATTTTCATTTAAAACAATCGTTTCTACATTTGGATATTTTCGATCTAAATTATTAATAATACTAACATCCGCTCCGCGCCAACTATAAATAGTTTGATCAGGATCACCAACAACATACAAATTTTTATGCTTAGATGCTAATAAATTAATTAATTCCATTTGATTATGATCAACATCTTGAAACTCATCAACTAATATGTGTCTAAATTTAGAAGACCAATAGTCTAAAACAAATTGATTGTTTTTTAAACACAATACTGCTTTTAAAATCAAATCATCAAAATCTAAAGCATTATTTTGTTCTAAACGCTGATGATATAAAGTAAATAATTGTCCAAACTGAGCATTATATTCACTTTCATCAACATCTATGTGACTATAAATATCATAACCATAT
>JAEWIH010000051.1 GCA_023387245.1 Bacillota bacterium
GATGGCAGTATTTACCTGATGAAATTAAAAATATTAATTTTTATATACCAGAAAATAATTCTTCTTTTGAAAAAATGTTAAATGAAAACTATCAAAAATTAGCTAAAATAAATAGAAAAACTATCAAAAAATAATTCACAGCTTTATAAAGTAATTTTTTGAGCAGCTAATTTAATAATTTCTAAATATTCATTACTAGTATCTAATTGCGACAATAATTGTTCAATACTTAAGCCCTTATAACGACTATAATCTAATGATTCGCTTTTACTAGCAACAATTGTTATATTTTTCCATTTGCCTAAATGATCAAAATTAAAAGGTTGCTCGATTTTATCGGTAACAATATCTATTACTTGCATATTACTATCTAAGAAAATAACCGCAAAATAACTACTAACAATCCCTTTGCCTTCGGTTTTAGAATTGGCTTTAGTTAAAATATTAATCTCACTTTTACTAGAAGCAACAACTTTATATATATCATTATTTAAATCAACAATCTTGCTAGCGCTATGATTAATACTAGTTAAATACGGATCTAATTTAATCGTAGCTTTAGCTTTAATATTTTCTTTTTCTAAAAGATCATTACTTAATTGATTAATTTTTTTATTAATAATACTATCCTCAATCGCTGCTATTTGTTCATACCATTCTTTTCTAATAGCTGATTTTAGGCGCATATTATATGCATCTTTTTTAGCTTTGTCATCTAACAAATTTTTAGGCTGTTTAATAATACCTGTATTAGTTAGTCCTAAATTAATACTAGTAGCATTTAATTCGATATCACTAATTGTATTGTTACTATCTAGCAAGCATAAACTACTTACGATTTTAAAAGATAAATTGCCGTCTTCATTATCTTTGGCATTACTAGTATTTAAATCACTAATTTCAATATTAAAAGCATATTTTCGACTATTGCCTGCTTCATATTTAAACATACCACAACTAGTTAATAAAAATACTAATAATAAATATAACCATTTTTTCATAAAATTCTCCTATTATATAATTTCAAATAAAGGATCATCATCTTTTTTTACAACTGTTTTAATGTCATTAATCTTTACTTTAATTGGATTATTTGTATATTTAATTAAAATAATATCTCCAATATTAACTTCATAACCAGCCTTAACAATTTTGCCATTGACTTCGATTCGATCATTATCAGCTAATTCTTTAGCCACAACTCGTCTTTTAACTAAACGGGATACTTTTAAAAATTTATCAATTCTCATTAATCAATTCACTAATCCTTTCTAAACAACTACATAATAATGAAATATCTTCTAATTCATTATTTTTATTTAAAATAATTCGTAACATATTTAATTTATAACGCAATGTAAGCTTTAAAGATATTTCACTCATAACTTTAAATACTAATTCACCATTAATATTATCACTAAATTCTTTTTTAAATACGATTTCATAATAATCATGATTATTAATAAATCTTTCGATATGACCCGCATTTAATAATAATGATAATTTTTTATTTAAAAATAATAACTTTGTTGATGTATCCATCTTACCATACCGATCTAAAATAGCTGTTTCTAATTCTAATAAATCATTTAAATTATGACAAGTATTTAATTTTTGATAAATATCAATCTTTAATCCGGCATCATTAGTATAACTATCCGGTATATAACCTTCTATTTCAATATCAATATTATCATTATTAACATGTTTATGACGATTAATAACTTCATCTAATAATTCTAAATATAAATCAATGCCTACACTATCAATAAATCCTGATTGATTAGCTCCTAACAATTCACCTGCACCGCGAATACTTAAATCGCGCATCGCTATTTTATAGCCACTGCCTAAACTAGCAAATTCTTTAATGGCTTCTATCCTTTTTAAGGCTTCTGGTTTTAATTGTTTATTTTTATCAATTACTAAATAAGCATAAGCTAGCGTATCACTTCTGCCAACCCGCCCTTTAATTTGATATAACTGTGATAATCCAAATTTATATGCTTGGTCAATAATAATTGTATTCGCATTTGGTATATCGATGCCTGTTTCAATAATCGTTGTACAAACTAAAATCGAAATTTTATTTTCTCTAAAATCAAGCATAATGTCTTCTATTTCGTCTTTGTCCATTTTTCCATGGACTACACCGACATTAACATCTAAAAATCGTTGTTTTAATTTATAGGCTACTTTATAAATATCGATAGTATGATTATATAAATAAAAAACTTGTCCTCCCCTCGCAATTTCTTTGTCTATTAGTCCATAAATTAATTTATGATCATTATCAATTACTCTGACCATAACAGGTAATCGGTTATTTGGTGGAGTATTAATTTGAGATAATGAGCGTACATTTAATAAAGATAATTGTAGAGAGCGGGGAATTGGTGTGGCAGATAAACTTAAAACATCAATATTTACTTTTAATTCTTTAATTTTTTCTTTTTGTAAAACACCAAATCGTTGTTCTTCGTCAATAATTAATAGGCCTAAATCAAAAAAATCAACATCATTACTCAATATGCGATGAGTACCAATTAATATATCGACTTGACCTTTTTTAGTTTTATTGATAATTTCTTTTACTTTGGTCAAGGGAACAAAACGATTTAAAACTTCAATATTAATTGGATGATTTTTAAAACGTTTTATAAATGTTTGATAATGCTGTAGTGATAATAACGTTGTTGGACATAATAGTGCTACTTGTTTGTTATCTAAAACCGCTTTAAATGCTGCTTGGATAGCAACTTCTGTTTTACCAAAGCCAACATCACCACATAATAAACGATCCATTGGTAAATTTGATTCCATATCATGAAAAATTTCGTTAATGGCTTGTTGTTGATCTTTAGTTAATTGATATTCAAATTCTAAACTAAAGTTTTTAATCATTTCATTATTTTTACTGAAACTAAAACCTTTTTGTTGCTGGCGTTGACTATAGATTGTTGCTAATTGATCGGCGATATTAATCAATTCTGTTTCTAATTTTTGGCGTGTCTTATTCCAGGCATTAGATCCTAATTTAGATAATTTAATTCCTATACCACTACTAGAAACATATTTTTTTACTAAATTAAATTGATATAAAGGTACTAATAAATAATTATCATCACTAAATAATAGCTTTAAAAAGTCTTTCTTTTTTCCTTCGATTTCTTTAGTGATTAAACCACAATAACGAGCAATTCCATAATTGCGATGAACAACATAATCGTCTATTTGTAATTGAGAAATACCATCTAGACTAATGCCTTGTTTAAATTGTTGATAATAACGGCCTTGTTTTTTTTCGTTAAATAATTCCTGATCAGTAATAACTAAAATATCGTCGCGAATAAATCCTAAATTGAAATCTTGTTCAAAAACATTTAATCTTTCAATTAGCTGATTATTAGTATTAAATTCAATATCATTATCTTTTAAAAATTTAGTAACAGTTAAATAATTATTATGATTTAGTAAACAAATAACTCGATATTTTAAAGTATATCCTAATAATGTTTTTTCGTAATCAATAACTTTAAATCCTGATTTTATATGTAATAAATTGTCTATATTTTCTTCAAATTGGGAAATGATTAATGGTTTATGTTTTGATAATAATGTTTTAACATCTATAAAAATATTTTCATTAACAATCAATTGTTTCTCATACAATAAACTTAAATTATCAACTAAATTATCGTCATATATTTGTTTGCTGCGTTCATAATTAGCCCATATTAATTTAAATTCATCAAATAATTCTAATAGCGAAATTTTATCATCACTTAAGGCAAAAAAAGGATAATCCATACTATTATTACCGTTATTTAAATAAGATAATAAATATTCATAATTATCGTCATTAATATCAAATATTTCATAATAATTATGTTGGCTATTACTTTGATATAAGTTTAAATTTGAAATAGTTAATTGTTTTTGTGGACATATTCTTCTTTGGGTTAAACTGTCAAAACTATATAAATTTTCAATTAAATTATCAAATAAATCAATTCTGATTGGATATTGATGATCGATGCTAAAAATATCAATAATTCCACCTCGTATGCTAAAGTCTCCATACTCTTCGACTAATTGTTTTTTATGATAACCCATATTTATTAATTGTTTAGTTAATTGATCGATGTTAATAATATCCTGGTTATTTAAAATTATTTTTTGACTACCAATTTCTTTAGTAGGAATATAATACATGAGAGATGAAATGGTTGTTATTAAAACTTTGACTTGTTTTAAATAAATTTTATTAAGCGTTTTAATATTATTATAATATGTTTCTTTAGAGCTAGAAATCATCATAACGCGTAACAATTCATCACGATCATACAAATATACATCTTCCATTAATAAAGATAAACTATTAAATAATAGCTGTGCTTGATGGCTATTTTCTTTAATGATAATTAATGGTTCTTGATGCATTGAAGCATACGAAAAATATAAAGAAATTTCTTGAATTAGTGATAAAGAACCTAATTTCATTTCTTTATTATTTAAAAGAGATTCAACATTTTTGTCATAAATTAATTGTTTAATTAAATTCATATCTTTTGATTATATTTATTCATCGCAACCTTAATATCTGATTGCGACCATTCTAAAACTGCATCACTAGCTAATAAAATCGCTTTTTGAATAATTTCTAAATCGTTGTCACTAAATTTAGATAAAACATAATTTTTACTATCGATCTTAATGTTATGGCCAATACCGATTTTTAATCTTTGAATGTCAGAAGTTTTTAATAATTGAAAAATATTTCTTAACCCTTTTTGGCCACCATCACTGCCTTTAGCTCTAAATCGTAATTGACCTAAATTTAAGTCTAGATCGTCACTAATAATTAAAATGTCTGAGATTTCAATTTTAAAATAATTAATAATTGCTGAAACTGCTTCGCCACTTAAGTTCATAAAAGTTTGGGGTTTGACTAATAATAGCGATTGATTATTAAAATTAACTTTTGTATATAAGGCCTTAAATTTTGAGTCCATTTTATGGATCTTCATTTTTTCTAAAAGTTTATCTATTACCATAAAGCCAACATTGTGGCGAGTATTTTCATATTCTTTGCCTGGATTACCTAGTCCAATAATACATTTCATATTGTTATAAAAGCTAGTCTCAGACTAGCTCTCCTTCTTTTTCTTCAACATACTTAATCACTAAACGACGATTTCTACCTTCACCTACAGATTCAGTTTTAATATGTTCCCAATCACTTAAAACTTGATGAATAGCTCTTCTTTCATCACTAGGCATCGGATCTAATTTAACGTCGATTTTTGTCTTTAAAACATTTTTAGCTTCTCTAATAG
>JAEWIH010000127.1 GCA_023387245.1 Bacillota bacterium
ATAAACAAATAACAAATAACAAATATCAAACATTATAAATTAATAATCAGTCCAAATCCTAAATTGATTAGTAATATCATCAAAACTAGATTTATCGCTATCACTAAAACAATAAACAGGGATTTTATATTTATTTTTAGCACTCATAATCATTTCTTTTTGCTTCATATAACTAACTTTATCAGACTTAGAAAAAACTATTGCACAACCAATCCGCAAATTGCTAGCCAAATTTATCATCATTTCATCATCATCACTAACACCGCGCCTAATATCCACAACAACAAACATCGCCCGTAAATTTTTTCTATCATCAAAATAAGCCTCCATTAAACGAGCATAATTCTCTTGTTCCTTAAAACTCCTATTAGCATATCCATAACCTGGAACATCAACTAAATAAATATTATTAATAATATTATAAAAATTAACTAATCTCGTCTTACCTGGTCGCTGGCCAACATAAGCTAAATTTTTACGATTAACTATCCCATTAATTAATGTAGACTTACCAACATTACTTTTACCAACACAAACAACTTCTCTGGCATCAAAATCAAGAAATTGACTAGCAAAAGCAGCACTAATACTTAATTTCGGATTCATTATTCAACAAAAACTCGCTCCATAACTTGTTCAATATTATCAACAAAAATAAAATTTAAATCTTTTTGAACAGTTTCTGGAACATCTTCTAAATCTTTAGAATTTTGTTTGGGCACAATAATATCATTAATACCAACTCTAGCAGCAGCTAATGATTTTTCTTTTAAGCCACCAATAGCCAACACATGTCCACGCAAAGTAATTTCACCAGTCATCGCAATATCACTACGTACTTTATGATTAGTAATCGCTGAAATCAAAGCAGTTGTCAAAGTAACACCTGCACTAGGACCATCTTTAGGAATAGCACCTTCAGGAACGTGGATATGAACATCATTTTGATCGAAAAAATTAATATCAATTTTCAATTTACTAGCATGACTACGCACATATCCTAAAGCAATTTCAGCACTTTCTTTCATAACATCACCCAATAAACCAGTTAAAATTAAACGCCCTTTGCCAGGGAAAGTAGTAACTTCTATCGGTAAAATATCACCACCATATTGAGTATATGCTAATCCTGTAACAACCCCTACTTGAGCCTTCTTTTCTTTTTTACCATATTCAAATCTTGGTTTACCTAAAAACTGCTCAATTACTTTAGCATTAATTTTAAATGAAGTATTATCATTTGTTAGTAACTGTAAAACTGTTTTTCTAACTAAACTACCAATCAAGCGCTCTAATTGTCTAACACCAGCTTCACGAGTATAGTTTCTAATGATTTTTAAAATAAGATTATCAGTTAACTTAAACTTTTTATATTCCAAACCATTTTGATCACACTGCTTACGAATTAAATATTTTTGAGCAATCATTAATTTTTCTTGCTCAGTATAACTAGATAATTCAATTATTTCCAAACGATCACGTAATGGTTCAGGAATATTTTCTAAATAATTAGCAGTCGCCACAAATAAAACTTTACTTAAATCATATGGTTCTTCTAAATAATGATCAGAAAATTGTGAATTTTGTTCAGGATCTAAAACTTCTAACATCGCTGAAGCTGGATCACCTTTATAATCTGAAGCCATTTTATCAATCTCATCAATTAAAAATACCGGATTAATAACTCCTGCTTTTTTCATGCCCTGAATTAACCTACCAGGCATAGCACCTAAATAAGTACGTCTATGACCACGAATTTCAGCCTCGTCCCTAACACCACCTAAACTAATTTTCACAAATTCTCTATTTAAGGCTCTAGCAATCGACTTAGCTAAAGAAGTTTTACCAACCCCTGGCGGACCAACTAAACATAAAATTGGAGCTTTTAAAGAATTGGTTTGTTGCTTAACAGCCAAATATTCCATTATGCGCTCTTTAACTTTTTCTAAACCGAAATGATCTTGATCTAAAATTTCACGCACTTTAACTAAAGATGCTTCATCAGTAGTTTCTTGATACCATGGTGTTTTTAAAAGCCAATCTATGTAATTTCTAATAACCCCTGATTCAGCACTAGCAGTTGGAACCATTTCATAACGAGCAAGCTCTTCTAGTGCTTTATCCTTAACATATTGAGGATAAGGATTATTTTCAATCATCGCCTTTAGTTGCTCAATTTCAGTCAAACCGCCAGCACTATCACCTAATTCTTCGCGAAGTATTCTCATACGTTCACGCAAATAATACTCTTTTTGATTAGAATCAATTCTTTCTTTCAATTTTTGATTAATTGCTTGTTCTAATTGTTCCATATCTAAATCATTTTTCATAGTCGCAATACAACTAAACAATTGCTCATCAACTGACATTAATTCAAACAATTTTTGGCGCTCACTAAAATGCATTGGATAATATTGACCAAATACATTCACTAATTCATCAATACTAAAACGGCCAGCATTAATAACACTAATTATTTCTGGCGGAAATACTAAATTAGTTTTATTAAATTTTTGGGTTTGGCGCATAAATGACTGCAATAAAGCAAAAGTACTTTTTTCATCATATTCATTATTTTTAACAATCGAATAATTCCCAAATAAAAAATTACTATTATCATCTATACTATGTAAAATCACTTTATTTAAGCCGCTAAAAGTTACTCTTAAATATCCATTTTTATCTCTAATTTTTTTAATATTACATAATGTACCTACATGATATAAATCATCAAATGAAGGCTCCATTATATTTTCATCTTTTTGACTAACAACAATAATCTTTCCATCATAAAATGATTGGGCCTCCTCAATCGCATTAATGCTTTTTTGGCGACCCACTTCAATAACTACATCTTGTAACGGAAAGATAACAACGCCGCGAGTACAAACAACAGGAATAATATGTTGTTTTTTAGGCATTTTTATCCCCTCCTATTTATCATTTTGACTAACTAATAAATCATAAGCTTTCTTAATTTTTGTATCAAAGCGAATTTCATTAACACCAGCTAACTCTTTTACTTTTTCAACAGGTAGATTATATGTTTCACTAATAACTTTATATTCATTTTCAATATCTTCATCGCTAACAACAATATTTTCCTGCACAGCAATTGTCGATAACATTAAACGCATTTTAACACGCTTAGTAGCCTCTGGCTCCATTTGTTTCTTAAATGCTTCATCATTAGTTTGAGAAAATTGTTTAAACATTTCAAAATTCATACCTTGACTTTGTAAACGATGTTTAAATTCTTCAACCATTTGATCAATTTCACTATCAATCATAACTTGAGGAATATCAACTTCACTATTTTCAACCACTTTTTCCACTAATTTATTTTCAGCTTCCGTCTTAGCATTATTTTGACGAACTGTCAATAAACGGTTTTTAATAGAATCGCGTAACTGTTGTACCGTATCGACATTTTCTTCATTTAATTCTTTAACAAAATCATCATTTACTTCAGGCAAATGTTTTGTTCTAACTTCATGAATAGTAACATCAAATTTAACGGGTTTATTAGCTAAATCTTTAGCTGGATAGTTTTGAGGAAAAGTAACATCAATCGTTTTTGATTCTTGAGCACGCATATCAACTAATTGTTCTTCAAAACCAGGTATAAATTGTTTTGAACCAATAACTAATTCAAAATTTTCGCCACTTCCCCCTTCAAAAGCTACTTCACCATCATAACCTTTAAAATCCATAACTACTTGATCACCAACAGCCACAACGCCATCTTCTTTTAACACCCATAAAGAATAGTCTTCTCGTAACCTCTCAATTTCTTTATCAATATCCTCATCGCTAACACTAACTTCTTCAACCTCAAATTTATAAGTTTTATAATCTTGTGGCAATATAACTTCTGGAGCAACCGTAATCATAAACGAAATTATACACTCATCTTCTGTCAAACTCTTAATATCGACATTAGGTTGAACAATTGGACGCACTTGATGTGTCTCTAATCCTTGACGATAAGCCGCTTCTAAAGAACTATCACATGCTTCTAATAAAACAGTTTGTCTATTTAAATGTTTATTAACCACATTTAAAGGTGCTTTCCCTTTTCTAAATCCAGGTATTTCAACTTTATTTGCGCATTTTTTAAAAGCTTTATCTTTAGCCTCATTCCATTCAATACCATTAATAGTAACTAACAATTCTCCTTGAGAATTTTCTTTTTTTGTCCACGTAGTATTCATGTTTTTCTCCTCATTTCTATGTTATTATATCATATTAATTAGCACTGTCAACTATTGAGTGCTAAAAAGTGTTATCCTTGGTGATGATATCAGCTTTTTATCCAATAATAACTGATACTCATCAAGCTTATCAAATAAATGATAAACGCTATAAATTAAGGAATTTACATACAAATCAACTTCAGAAATATCAATATTAAATGGTAA
>JAEWIH010000036.1 GCA_023387245.1 Bacillota bacterium
ACCACCATTTTTAAAATTAATTATTTTTTCAATATTAACCAAAACACAAAACGGTAATAATTCAAACCCTACCCCAAAAGGTTCTAATTGGACTAAAGCATTATAACTATTAATACTAAAACAACTAGGATCAACATCCAAAGCATTAATCCCTTGCTCTTCAATATCCAATATATTGGTATTAGCTACTAACAATTGTTTCCACTTTAATAAATTGTTATTACTTAAACTAAAACCACAAGCCGATTTATGACCACCATAATGTGCTAAGTATTCCTTAGTTCCAAGTAATATATTATAAATATCAATATTACCACTACTACGACAAGATCCTACCCATTCATCATTTCTTTTAGCCAATACAAAAGCTAAAACATTAAAAGTACTAGCTATTTTACCAGCAACAATCCCAATAATTCCAGGATGAAACTCTTCATTATGGGCAATAAATATAGAACTATCATTAACATAATTTAAAGCCAACTGGTAATGATTAGATGACATTTCTTTACGTTTTTGATTTAATTCTATAATTTTTTTTGCATATGAATATAAATCTAGCTTAGAATCATACATTAAATATTTAACCATACTATTAACATCAATATCATCACATAATCTAGAAACACAATTAAAACAAGGAACTATTTTAAATGCTATTTCATCTTTACTCCATCTTTTAACTACTTGTTTAGTTAATTGTTCGATAGTAGTAAAATGATACTTATTCATTACACTCAACCCTTGAACAATAATTGCCCGATTTTGACCTAAAACAGGCATAACATCACCAATAGTACCAATCATTGCTAGTACTAACATATAATCATCTGCCATACCTAAACTATAAGCTAATGTATATACTAATCCACTAGCACACATACTATAAAAATGCCGATATAGTAAATCAGGATGAATCAAGCAATCGACATTTAAACTCTCACTAATTTGATGATGATCAATAATAATTACTCGCATTCCTAATTCATTAGCCAAAGCAATTGCTTCAAAATTACTAACACCATTATCAATCATTAAAACTATACGATAACCTTTTTTATAAGCAGCAGATATAATTTTAGAACTAGTACCATAACCATCATTAAATCGATGAGGCAAATAATAACCTGATTCTATTTTTAATTTATTCAATAGCATCCGCATTATAGTAGCAGAACATATACCATCACAATCATAATCCCCACAAATCATTACTTTCTGTTTTAATTTACTTGCTTCATATAATATTTTAAATAAATTCAAAAAAACCGTTTCCGGAAACGGTTTAA
Organism: Bacillota bacterium; assembly: GCA_023387245.1. Taxonomy (GTDB): domain Bacteria; phylum Bacillota_I; class Bacilli_A; order Erysipelotrichales; family Erysipelotrichaceae; genus DUUI01. The sequence goes on from JAEWIH010000036.1 coordinate 1,290, forward strand.
TTGAAACATCCAACAATTCATTTAATTGTTGACGATTAATATTTAAATTCGTTAAAACATAATTAACTAATAATGGATAATCACTAAATTCATCACTAGTTCGATTTAATAAATTATATTTCATAAACTTAATAATTCTTCCAATTTATCTAATGCTGCTAAAAAGCTTGTAACTAAATAACCATTTTCTAAAATTGCGCCTAAAATAAAATGATTCATCCCAATTGTAGGAATATCATACTTATTAGCACTAGCTAAACGAATATCCGAATTAATACCTATAATATATTTTGTATTAGAATTAATTGCTAGTCCTAACTCACACATACAACCAGGATCTTGATCACTTAAATCAACGATTAATATATCAGCATCATTTACAGCATTCGCATCACCTAAATATATTTGATTAGGAGTCGGCAATGATTGCTTATTTTCATTAAATGGTTGATCAATCGGATTAAATAATTCTATATCTGGAAAACGTTCTCTAAACATTTTTCCTTCCAATTTCCTTTGAGCAACATTAGCTTCATTAAACAAGCTTCCAGCCAAATAACACTTCATTTAATTCACTCCTCAAAAACATAATTTAATTCATCTTCTCGTAAAAATCGATATTGGCCATACATTAAATTATTATCTAACATTAAATTACCAATAGATACACGATGTAAGCTAACAACTTGATATCCTAAAATAGCCATCATCCGTTTTACTTGATGATATTTACCATTAAGTATCGTCAATGAAATGGTCCGACTATTAATAATTTCATACTTTTTAGCAACCACAATCCCATCATCACCCAAATTAATAGGCAATAATAATTTATTTAAATCAGTATCTATATCTCGATTTAAACCAACAATATAAGTTTTAGGACTATGATTATGCTTATTAACAATACTATGAGCCCACTTTCCATCATTAGTTAACAATAATAAACCAGTAGTATCTTTATCCAATCTACCAACACTAAAAAGATTATTAGGTAAATGATAATCAAGATCAGCATAAACACTATTTATAACCCCTTTTTCACAAATTCGATTAACTTGTTTATTCATCATAATATAAATAGGAGTTTGTAACATAATAATATGATCATCGTATTCAACGTTATCACTATTACTAATTTTTATAGCAGCATCACTAACTATAAAACCATTAACTTTTAATCTTTTTTGCTTTACTAATAGCTTAGCTTCTTTACGACTAGCATAATTATAAAGCGATAATAAACTATCCAATCTATACATGTTTAACTAAATAGTAAGTCTTTTTACCTTTACGAATAATCGAAAATTTATTTTCAATCGCATTAGCTTTAGATATAATAAAACCTCCATCATCAACTTTAATATTATTAACTAAAATCGATCCTGAAGTTATTAGTTGACGCGCTTCACGCTTAGAACTAATTAAACTATTATCAACTAATAAATCAACTAAATTATAATCAGCATTAATATTAATTATAGTAGCATCTTTAAAAGCTAACTCTAATTCACCAGCACTCAAACTAACAAAATCACTATTAAATAATGCTTCAGTAATTCTAATAGCACTATTTAAACCCTCAATCCCAAATACCAATTCTGTTAATTCAGCAGCTAAATGTTTTTGGGCTTTTCTTAAATGCGGTGCCTGATTATGCTCCTCAATTAATTGTTGAATAAATTCTACCGATTTCAAAGATAATTTCTTTAACCAAGATTCAATATCAGCATCAGAACTATTAACCCAATATTGATAAAAAGTATATGGACTAGTTAATTGCGGATCTAACCAAATGTTTTCACCTTCACTCTTACCAAACTTACTACCATCAGCCTTAGTAATTAATGGTGAAGTAATACCAAACACTTCAGCACTCAATTCAGGCATTTTACGCATCAATTCATATCCTGACAACAAATTACCCCACTGATCAGAACCACCTATTTGAACACTACAATTATATCTCTTAAATAATTCTAACCAATCAATAGCTTGTAAAATAGTATAAGTAAATTCGGTAAAAGAAATACCTTTACTTAAACGAGAACTTATAATATCTCGAGCAATCATCTGACTAATATTAAAATATTTACCATAATCACGCAATAAATTAACCATTGATAATGATAATAACCAATTAGCATTATTTTCAATTATACAATGTTGACCAACAATTCCTTTAATTTGTTTTGATAACGATAAAACATTATTCTCAATAACTTCTAAACTCTGTAAACTTCTTTCAGTAGTAGGTCTAGGATCACCAATCATACCAGTAACACCACCAATCAAAACAATTGGCTTATGGCCAGCTAAAGAATAGCGCAACAACAAAATTAACTGTTGTAAATGACCAATATGTAGCGAACTAGCAGTAGGATCAAAACCGCAATAAACAACACGGCTAGTTTCTAAATGTTTTTTTAAACCCTCATCATCAGTAACATCTTTAACTAAGCCACGCCACTTTAATTCTTCAATAAACTTCATAATCAATAAAACTCCTATTTTGTAGAATTTCTCTTATTAAAAAAGTATTTTAGCTCTATTTCTTTTTCTAAAGATTCTAATTCTTTATCACTCTTCAACATTTTAGTAATAACCCGCATCGATAAAGCCCCTAAATCATATGCAGGAACTGAAAAAGAAGAAACCATTGGTCGCATCATACTATTATATTTAGAATCAACCATACCAATTACTTCGATATCTTGCGGAACATTATAACCGTTTTCTACAGCAGCATTAATGCTAGCCAAAGCTTGAGAATCTCTAAAAGCTAAAATTAAATCAAACTTCTTATGTTTTAATACATCTAATAAATATGTATAAGAAGTATGATAACTATCAGGAATTTGTAAATAATTATTAAATTCTAAATTATACTTTTTAAAAGCTTTTTTAGCACCTGCCAACATTTGATTCATCGCATATTTATTTTTGCGATCTTCAATAATCGCAATTTCATTTTTACCTTTAGACAAATACTTATCAACCGTTTGATAAACAGCTTTTTCAAAATCAACATAAACACTAGAAAGTAATTCACCAGATCTTTTTTTATTTAATAAAACTACTGGTATATGGAATGAATTTAAATAATCTAAAATTTCTTGATCAACTTGATCACTATATATAACTACACCATCAACTCGAGATTTAATAATAATTTCAATAACATCTTTTAAATCAGCAATTCCTTCAGTAGTAGTATGTAACATAACATTATATTTATAAATTCTAGAAACATCTAATAAACCATTAATCATATTACCAGTAAAAGAGAAATTAGCTTCCGGAATAACTACACCAATAGTCGTAGTTTTCTGTAATGCTAAACCTTGAGCAATCGCATTAGGCTTATAACCTAAAGCATTAATCGCATCTTCAACTCGTTGACGAGTATCTTCTCTAACAACATCAACACCATTAATAACCCGAGAAACTGTTGCCAAAGATACATTAGCTTCTTTTGCAACATCATAAATTGTTACTCTTTTCATAAATTATTTCTCACCTTCATCTTTCAAATTATTAATAATTTTATCCTGTACTAAATCACATATATAATTTATATAATCGCCTATTTTAGGATGACGATTTAATAGCCACTTAAATTTAGAAACTACATATAAATCACCTATAGCCAAAAAACAATTATGATATTTAGCTAAAAATTTATATGGCCAATATTGAATTCTATTTTGAATTTTTCGCATTAAATTATAATTTATATGCTCATGCTTTAAATCAGAAAGTATAACATACAAATCCGCTAACAATTTAGAATATTCAGATTCAAATGATCTAGCAATATTATCTAAATAACAACATTGACAACTTTTTATTTTTTGATAATATTTTCTAAACAAATCATAAAAAGCATAAATAGCTATATTCTCTAATTTTAAAAATTGATCTTTTAAATGCAAAAAATCATTAATAGCATCACGATTAATATCAATAAATTCTTCACAATGTTCTTGAAATTCATTCAAGGTTTTAATCATCAATACAGCCATTATTTTCTACCCAACAATCCGCGCATAGCACTTATTCCCTTTTTAGTAGTTTTTTTAATAGAATGGTACACGTTTTTAGAAGCATTAACGCCTTTTAAAATAACATTATTACCTTTAATCATACCTTTATCTACTGTACCAAATACTTTATTAACAACCTTAATAGCAGGATCAACGTCAACTAGTTTATCTTCAAGATTTTCTAAAATTTTAGAAACATTAATTAATACCTTAATAGCATAAAAAACTAAAACACATAAAAATATAACCAAACAAAACAAACTAACTGGTATTAGATAATTAAAAAATTTACTAACTGCTTGCATTTTTGATACCTCCTATATTAAAATTATATGCCTATTTGAAAATGTTTTCAATACTAAATCATTTTATTTTATAATAAAAAAAGAATTAACTAATTCTTTTAAAGCAGTTAATTCTTTGAAACTGAAATTATTTTTTATTATCAATAAACGATTTACTAAATTTTAATAACTGTTGAGTATCTAAATCTGTATAATAAACATCACATGTTTCTTGATCTAAAATATAAATATTTTTTAAACCAACAGGAATCATATCATATCTCTTAGGATGAACAGACGGACGCATAAAATAAAAACCAATAAGCGCAACCATTACGCCAACAACTACTAAAAACAAATTATAAGTTCTATCTTTCATAATAATTACATTCTCCTCATATTTTATATAAACAAAAGTGATAACCCAGGTTTACTTGAACCAGACAACCCTATATTTAATGTTAAGTGTTGAGTTAACAAACTTATGTATATGGATCACTCATATGCATTACACCTTTATAGAACGTATATTTGCATACTATTCTTGTTAATATTATAACTTATAATCCACAAAATGTAAACGCTATTCTAAAATTTTTATGCACTTAACACAAAAAATATATAAAAATAAATTTTATATATACATATAATAGTCAACAATAAAAAAAATATAATATAATCTATAAATTTATTACTACTCACTCACTCTATAAACACTTTTTATATTATTAATTATCTTCCTTTTTACAAATATTAAAATTCCCTCTTAACTATCCATACACATAAACACAATATAAATTAAAAATTTTTCCTAAATTATCTTGCACCTAAAATCTATAATATCCTTAACCTTTGATACATATTTAATATGATTGTTATATAAAAAATGCATTCTCTCTAGCTACATTTTGTATATTTTGATTTAATGTTACTTTTACCAATCTTATAATTCTCAACACATTTTAATTTAAATTACCATGAATATTTAATATAAAATATCACTTCTCCTAGGTATTCTAGGATTTGGGGTACGTATCACATTTGGCTATCCAAATTTATAGGTTCTCTACATCATAATTCCTTTTTTAAAAATTGTTTTACATTAACAAATAAAATTAGTCTTTATTAAATATTCCTGATATAAATATTAATTATTTTTACTAGTTTCATATTTGTAATTTAGATTGTTCATAACTAACACTAGCTAATTCTTCAATTGTTCTAACACCTAATAGAGACATAATTTTTTTAAAATCAACTAATAATTTTTCAAACTCAAAAATAGCTTCTTCTAAAGACTTGTTCCAAACCAAATCTAAAAAATAATAACTCATTCCAACTATTTTCGCCCCTAATACTAAACTTTTAACTATATCAACACTATTATTTATACCACCCGAAGCAATAATTATAATATCATCCTTAATTTTTTGAACATTCATTAAAGACTGATATGTACTATAACCAAAATCATTAAAAATTAAATCAGGCATATTATTATGCCGTTGTTGTTCAATCCAAGCAAAATCAGTCCCACCTTTTCCTGAAATATCAATATATTTAATTCCTAAATCATATAATAAATTAGCAGTTTCATAAGACATTCCAAATCCAACATCTTTAATAATTACATTATCTAAATCGGCAATGTTTTTTATATTAAATAAACGATTTTCAAAACATCTATCACCTTCAGCCATCATTAATTCTTGAATCGGATTTAAATGAATTTCAATAGCATCAACTGCAATAATCTTTTTTAATAAAGCCACTTCTTCTATACTAGTATTAGCATTAATATTCATTATAACTATCCCATCAGGATTATATTCTCTAATTACTTTAAAACTATCAATATAACTTTTATCTTTTAATAAAATATTCATAGACCCAGTCACCATCGGAATTTTAAAATAATTAGCCAATTGTGCCAACTTTTTATTAATTTCATAAGCCAAGCAACTACCACCACTCATCGCATTGATTAAAATAGGCGCATTAATTTTACAATCTAAAAAGCAACTACTAATATCCACATTATTATAATCAACCGTTTTTAGAGCATGATATGGTAATTTGATAGCGTCCAATCCATTATTAAAATTGCGCTTTTGTTTTAATGCCAATAAAATATGATCATCTTTACGACTCATAATAATTAAACACCTCCACATTTAAATAATATTGGTTATTTTTAATAGCCTCTTTATCACTATCTAAAACAAATCCTACTAAACAATCACCACCACCAGCACCCGAAGACTTAATCGGATAATTAGATTTATTAATAATTTCGCTAAAAGTTGGTATAAACATATGTAATTGTAACTTTGAATCTAAATCCCTTAAATTTTGATCCAAATTAGAAAAAGCTAACTTCAAATCATCATAATTGCCCAGCTCCAATGATGATTTTAATAATTCAGTGTTTTTTTTAGAATTAAATAAAAAATCGTTATCTAAATCAGCATTTAAAAATTTAGTAACAAAATTATCTGTAACAGCTATTTCTTTACTCCAAAAAACAATCATATTAAATAAAGGATCAATTTTAATCTTTTCTATTTTTAACAGAGGCCAATGCTTATTCAAATCATTAAATTCTAATTTATCTAAAAACTGACTCGCCGGTTTTTGATAATATATACAGCCACCAAAACAGCAACAAGCTACATCTCCATAAGAACCTTTCATTTTAGAAAAATGTTGAATTAAGACAACGATCTTATATAAAAATAATTCATCAAAGACAAAATTATGATATTTTAAAATAGCTTTAGTTAAAGCAACCATTAAAGCACCACTAGAACCTAAACCAATTTTAATATTATCTTCAAATAATTGATTAGCAATCACAATTTTAAAATTTTTTAAATTTAAATTATAAAACTTTAAAATTTTATGTAACCAAAATAAAGTATTATACAGTAAAGAATTATTTTGATTTTTTTCAAACAATTTTAAATTAATAAAATCAAAATTATAAATATTGCCAAAACTATCAATGATCATCCCAAACAAACTATCATTCAAACTAACTTCCACCAAACGATTAACACCTACTAAAATAGCTGGTTGATCATCAATCAAAACCGCATACTCCCCTGCGATATATAATTTTCCACAAGCAACTTCTTTAATCAAAAACATAACCTCCGTTCGATAAAGATGAGACAATATAATCTAAATTTAAAGTTTTAACCTCATTTAATACTTTATTAAAATCTTTATCAGTAACAAAAATAACTACATTAGGTCCAGCATCAATAGTATAAAAAAGACGATATTTATTTCTTAGAAATTTAGTAAAATCAATTACGGCTAATGTTTTATTATTAAAATAGCTTAATTTAGAATCAATTGAAATAACAGAATTATGCATTAAATGCGCATTATCGATCGCAATTGTTCCAATACTATCAAAATCTTGATCTTTAATGGCTGCTAACATAGAAAAATAATGTTGCTTAGTCATATTTAACCATGTTTCATATATATCAACATCATTTTGAACTATATTCATCATTTCACGAGAACTAATCTTTTTACTATTGTTATCACAAATAACAACAATAGCTTTCATCGGAATATAATATGGATATAAAAAACTATAACTATTATCATCATTACCTTTCTTCCAAATAACAAATGGACCAAATAAGGAACGGCAAGCAGAACCAGAACCCTTTCTGATGAAAGTAGATAATTGTTGCTTATGCAATTTTAAGTTAGATAATTGATTTAGAGCTAAACCTAGAGCACAATAGCCAGAAGCACTAGATGCTAATCCTGCTGCAGTAGGAAAATTATTAACAGTTTGAATTTTAATAAAATCATTTATATTAAATAAACTAACAAAATCTTCAATGATTTTAAAATCTTGTTCTTGATTATTTAATATAAATTGGTTACAACAACTAAAACTAACCTCAGTTATCGTATTTAAATCTTTTAATGTAACAGAAAGCGAATTAAAAGTCGGAGTTTTTAAATAACGATCTTGCTTGCCCCAATATTTAATTAAAGCAATATTACTAGGCGCAAAAGCAGTTACTATATTCGACATACTATTACCTCATACTTAATTTTAGAAATTATGCTTTCAACATCTTCATTTCTACATAAACCAAAAACACAACCACCTAATCCTGAAC
>JAEWIH010000065.1 GCA_023387245.1 Bacillota bacterium
GTCTGTAAGTCAGCTAACACAAATTGAGTATTTTGGAAAGCTGATAACGGACGATTAAACTGTTTTCTTTGCTTAACATAAGCAATTGTCTCATCAATCGCACCCTGAGCAATACCCAATGCCTGAGCAGCAATCCCAATTCTACCACCATCTAAAGTATTCATAGCAATTCTAAAGCCTTGTCCCTCACGACCTAATAAATTCTCTTTCGGAACTTTAACATTTTCAAAAATCAATTCACAAGTAGCACTACCACGAATACCCATCTTTTCTTCGTGCTTACCAACACTAAAGCCAGGCATTCCTTTCTCTAAAATAAAAGCACTAATTCCCTTAGTACCTAACTCAGGCTGAGTTAGTGCAAATACAATAAATATATCAGCCGCACTAGCATTTGTAATAAATAATTTAGAACCATTCAAAATATAATGATCACCATCTAATATCGCCACACTTTGTTGCCCACTAGCATCAGTACCAGCATTTGGCTCAGTCAAAGCAAAAGCTCCTAATTTTTCACCCTTACACAAAGGAACTAAATATTTTTCTTTCTGAGCGCCACTGCCAAAAGCATTAATCGGAGCTGCACATAATGAAGTATGAGCAGACAATACTACAGAAGTAGTCGCACATACTTTCCCCAATTCTTCAACAGCCATAATATAAGCCAAAGTATCAGCACCTGCACCACCATATTGTTTATCAAAACAAATACCCATCATGTGCATATCCACCATTTTTTCAACGGTTTCATAAGGGAACCGTTCTGCTTCATCTATTTCTTTAGCCAGTGGCTTAACTTCATTTTGCGCAAAATTACGATATAATTTTTGAAGCGCAAGATGTTTAGTTGATAATGTAAAATCCATATCGCTAATCCTTTCTTCATTTATTTATATAATACCACTGTGTTAAATTAATAACAATATAAAATATCAATTTCATACTTTTTTTACAAATATAAATAAAAAAGGGCTAATGCCCTAATTTTAAAATCCCAGATCAGCCAATTCTTCTCTAACAAATTCCTCATCAACAATATCTTTTTCTAATACTAATAGTTTTTTATCCAAATCAATATTAACAACAAAACCTAACTTCTCAAAATGTGATTTAATACTAGCAACACAATGCCTACAACTCATACTCTTAACAATAAATTCTTTTTTCACTTAAATTTCCTCCTAATACTCAACGCATTACAAACCACAAAAATTGAACTAAAACTCATAATAACTGCACCATACATCGGATTTAATTCAATACCAAATCCCACAAAACACCCCGCAGCAATCGGAATTAAAAAACTATTATAAAATAAAGCCCAAAATAAATTTTGTTTAATTTTATTAATAGTAGCACTTGATATTTCTAATAATTTTTTAATATCCAATAAATTATTATTCATTAAAATACAATCACCACTATTTATCGCCAAATCACTACCATTAAAAAATGATATTGAAACATCAGCACTATTAAGAGCAATAGCATCATTAATCCCATCACCAACCATGACAACTACATTATTATTATCAGTCAATCCCTTAACAATATTAGCCTTGTCATTAGGCAAAATACTAGCATAATATTTAGAAATATTTAATTCGCTAGCAACACTAGCAACAGCCTTTTCACTATCTCCACTACAAATTATACTAGAAATTTGTTTTTTATTTAAATATGTTATCAATTCTTTCGCATTATTTTTTATTTGTTCACTAAAAATAAAATAACCAATCAACTCATTATCCTTAGCAACTAAAATATAATTATATCCAGTCTCAGCATATTTTAAATATGAAGAATTAGAAAAATTAACATTATGTTCTTTTAATAATTTTTCACTACCAATTAAATATTTATGTAAATTAACACTAGCCTTTAATCCTCTTCCACCCACTTCTTCAATATAATCTATTTCTATTAACTTAGCACTTAATTGACTAGTAATCATTTTGGCAATTGGATGACTTGATCGATGCTCAATAGAATAAATAATATTTATTTCCTCTTTCGGAATATGATAATTAATTAATTTCAAACTATTATTAGTCAACGTACCAGTTTTATCAAAAACAAAATTATTAACTTTTATCAAACGCTCCATAATGTCTGAATTTTTAATTAAAATCCCATTTCGATAAGCAATCCCTAATCCAACACTAATGGCACTAGGAGTAGCTAGCCCCATTGCGCATGGGCAAGAAATAACTAAAACAGATAACATATGATTAAAGGCTTGTTCTAAATTACCGATAAATAGCCAAATAATAAAAGTAACAATCGCAATTATAATAATTGCTGGAACAAAAATCTTGGCAATATTATCACTAATATTAGTAATATTTAATTTATTCATTTGAGCCGACTTAGACATTGAAATAATTTGACCCAATAGTCCATTACTAAAGTTGCTAGTAACTTTAACTTGGATAGGATTACCTAAATTTAAACTACTACCAAAAACTTGATCATCTTTCTTTTTATATACAGGATTTGATTCTCCAGTTAAAAGCGACTCATCTAAATTAGATTCACCAAAAGTAATAATTCCATCTAATGCTATTTTTTCACCAACATTAACAACTAAAATATCACCAACTTCAATATCATATATTGATTTTTCAACTATTTGATTCTCAACTAAGACATTTGCTAGTTTTGGAGAAGCATTAACTAATTTAACTAAATCACTACCAGTTCTTTTTTTACTAATAGTTTCTAAATATTTGCCAATGCCAATAATAACTAATATCATTGCCCCGGTTTCAAAATAGAGATGAAGATGATGAGGTGGAGTAATTAAATAATTTATTCCTAAATATAAGCTATATAAATAAGCACTACTACCAGAAATAAAAATTAATGAATCCATTTTAAAATCCCCATGAATTAAACTTTTAAAACCATTAATTAAAAAACGATAATAACATCCATAAATGATTGTAGTTAATAGCCATTGACTAATAATTTGTTCAATAATATTTAAAGGTAAATTTATATTAATCATTGGGCCCATCGCAATAATCATTAACAATATCAATATTATAATGCTAATAATAATATTCCAATGTTTATTTTCTTTATTCACTTGAAAACCCATTTTAGTAATCGTTTTTACTAAATCTGTTTCATCAATGTTTTGGCTTTCTATATATAATTTATTATTTATTAAGTCTACATATGCATCACAAT
>JAEWIH010000074.1 GCA_023387245.1 Bacillota bacterium
TTTAACAATGCTAGTAGCTTATTTTTCTAAATATCTTGCTAGTGCTTTAATAATTTTAGGGGCTAATTATGGAACTTTTATCCAAGCTGCACATGATTATTGGCGCTTTTTTACTGCTATGTTTTTACATGCCGATATAATTCATTTATTTACTAATTTAATTTCTTTTTATTATTTATCACAAGTTTTAGAAAAAAGAAATTCTGATGCTTTTAAATGGATATTATTTATGAGTAGTATTGTTGGCAATATGATGTTATATTTTATTAATCCTGAATCTTTGGCAGTAGGTTTATCTGCTGGTTTATATGGATTATTAGGTTGGTATTTAGTAATTTTTATTAAAGAAAAACATTTTCGTTATCAGTCGGTTTTATCAATGTTTATGCGCTTGTTTTTAATTAATATTTTTATTTCTTTTTTACCAGGAATTTCATTAATGGGCCATTTGGCGGGTTTTGTTAGTGGTTTAATATTGAGTTTAATTTTTGAATTTAAATTTGAAAATAATTTAATATTTCATTTAAAAGTTGTTTCGATTATTAGTTTTTTAATTATTAGTTATTTTGTTATATTTAAGAGTGCTAAAATTAAACAATTGTATTATTTAAATGATATAGAAGTTATTAATTTTTATAATAAATTACATATTCCTTTTTATCCTCAACACTTAGAAAAATCGTTATCTAACTTTTATTGGGAGGTTAGTAAGTAATGATTTTAAACTGGGATCAATATTTTATGGGTATTGCTTATTTATCAGCTAAACGCTCTAAAGACCCAAATACTCAAGTTGGAGCTTGTATTATTAATCGCGATAAACGAATTGTTGGTATTGGCTATAATGGTTTTCCTAGTGGATGTGATGATAATTGTTTTCCTTGGAATAGAGAAGGTAATTTAGTTAATTCTAAATATGCTTATGTTGTTCATGCTGAATTAAATGCGATATTAAATAGTAATACTAGTTTAAAAGATTGTATTATTTATGTTACATTATTTCCTTGTCATGAATGTTCAAAAGCTATTATTCAAAGCGGGATTAAAGAAATAGTTTATATTGAAGATAAATATAATAATAGTGAAAGTGATATCGCAGCAAAAAAAATGCTAGAAGCAGCAGGAGTTAGTTGGCGTAAGTTAAATTATCAAATGGAATTAATGGTTAAAATCGTTCAATAATTTTAGTATTTTTAAAATTAATTTTAGCTACTTCTTCTAACATTTTATAGTTATATTTATTAATGAAATTTTGGATAGCTAAATCTACATTAGCTCCAGCACCTTTAGGAAATTGGAAATTATATTTTTTGCTCATATTATTTAAATAATTTAAAAAAGCATATCTCGCAATAATTGCGGCACCGGCAACAGCGGGATATTTATTTTCTGCTTTTGTATGAAATTCTAGATCCAAAATACCATAATTATTAATTAAATATTTATAATATTTATTTTTATCAACAAATTGATCGACTATACAAGTAGTTGGTAAAGCTTGTTGATATTTTTTTGTTAATAAATAATAACAATGTTGATGCAAGTTAGCTTTTAAACCATTTAAGTTTAGTTTTGGTTGTAATTGATTATATTTTTTATTATCTAATATTTGAAGTGAATATTTAGCATTTTTAAGTAAAATAGGAGCTATTTTATATATTTGTTGATCAGTTATTTGTTTACTATCGACAAGATTTAAATTCAAATTAGCTACTTTTTCGTCATAAATCATCGCAGCTACAACTAAAGGCCCAAAATAATCGCCACTACCAACCTCGTCGCTACCAGCATGACTAATATATTGTTTAGGATCATTAATAATATATGTTTGTGCCTGGTCACCTTGGAAAACAACTTTTAATGATTTATAAGCAATAATGGCTCCGTCATTTAATTTATATCCAAATATGGAATGTGGTATATTAATTTTAGAAAAGTTATTTGTTTGTAATGTGTTTTCTAATTCTTTTATTTCATCAATTGTTAATATTTTTGTTGTCGATTTCATAAACATAGTTTATCATATATTTATTAAGGAGTTTATAAAATGTTTGAAATTTCGCAGGATTTAGTAGTATTTATTAATATAGGATTAATTATATATTTTTTATTTACATTATTTGTGTGTTTTAAAAAGGGGTTTATTAGATCATTATTGGGTATTATGCGCTATGTTATTGCTTTTTTATTAGCTTATATTTTCTCTGGTCCGTTAGCTAATGTAATTCCGTTAATTAATTATGATCAAAATGATGTTAGCGGTGTTTTATTTTTACTAATTAAAAAATCTCTTAATCAAGTTGTCTGGTTTGGTATTGTTTTTATCATGTCTTTAATTATATTATGGTTAGTTACTCGGATTTTAGATTTTTCTTTCAGATTAGCTTTCTTAGGTATTTTTAATAATATTTTAGGTTTAATTTTAGGATTTGGTATTTGTTTTATTAAAGCTAATATTATTTTAATTATATTATATTCACCATTGTTTAAAAATGGTAATTTGATTGCTGAAAAAAGTATTTTATCTTCAGTTGCTAGCAGTTTTAGTTATATTGAAAAATATGTTGATTTTAGTCAAGTAAAAAGAGATTTAATAAATAATCATAGTAGTGCTAGTCCTGATTATTTAAAAGAATTATTAAATAAAGTAGGATTATCTGAAGAACAAATTACGAAAATATTAAAGGAATATATTCATGAATAATTTACTATCAGTTTTGGAATGGG
>JAEWIH010000042.1 GCA_023387245.1 Bacillota bacterium
TAAAAACATAGCAGTAAAAAAGCGCCAATAATCATGTGCAGCTTGGATAAAAGTTCCATAATTAGCCCCTAAAATTATTAAAGCACTAGCAAGATATTTAGAAAAATAAGCTACTAGCATTGTTAAAACAAACATTATAATACATATACCAATAATTGTTTTTGAAAATAATGAAATTTCACCAAAACTATTATAAATGTCTGGAAAATATTTATTTAAAAGCTTGTCTTTATGACTAAGACTAAATGTAATATCATTATTATTCTTCTTCTTATTAAAATAAATAATTATTTCCGATAATGGTTTATTTTCTTCTTGATTAGTAATTTGAATTGGAATCAAATTAGTTTCGTCTTTAACCGATAAACAAATAACTTGAATAACAGGATGATGAGGATTAAATAAATAAATATCATCACTTTCATTTTGTTGATTTAAATTTAGTGGCATATAATGATACTTTTGAACCAAAATAGCCATTACTTTCAATCTCTGTTTATGAAATTTGCGCATATTTACTTCCCCTTTCTTCTAAATATTTAGCAAATACAGCTGGTAACTGCCCTTTAAATTCTAAAAATTTATTAGTTATCGGATGAATAAATGATAGCTTAAAAGCATGTAATAGCTGACCATCAGCTAATACATCTTTTTTATAACCATAAACAGGATCACCATAAACACTATAATTCATATACTTAGCATGCACTCTAATTTGATGAGTTCTACCAGTCTCTAATTGACAAAGCAATAATGAACTATCATCATAAACTTCTAAACGTGTAAAATGGGTAATGGCATTTTTGCCTTTATCACTAATGCACATTTGTTGGCGATTAACTTTATCTCTACCAATCGGCGCATTAACTTTAGCTCTAGCATGTGGAAAACGTCCAGAAACCACTGCTAAATATTCACGCTTAATTTCTCTATTAGATAACATTTCACTTAATTTAGCATGAACTAAATCATCCTTAGCAATCAATAATAAACCGCTTGTATCTTTATCTAAACGATGAACTATCCCTGGTCTAATCGGATCACTTGATAATTTATTACAATAATATAATAACGCACTAGTCAAAGTAACTTCATGATGCCCTGCACCAGGATGGACTACTAAGCCTTTAGGTTTATTAACAACTAATAAATATTCATCTTCATAAATAATATCTAGCGGATATTGTTTAGGCTCTAAAGTAATTTCTTCATCTAACTTACCATCTAATAAACAAATTTCATCATCTAGCTCTAGTCTATAAGAATTTTTTACTAATTCATCATTAACTAATACTAATCCTTGATCAATCATTTTTTGAGCTTTTGAACGACTATATTCACTACACTGACTAATAACAACATCAATTCGTTGATTAACAAATTCTTCACTTACTACTATTTTTCTCATTTTTATATTCCTTTAAAAATAAATCAAATCCTAATATTATTACCCCAACAACTAAAAAACTGTCCGCCAAATTGAACACAGCAAATGGATAACCAAATATATTAAAACTTAAAAAATCACGAACATATCCTAGTAATAGCCGGTCATAAAAATTCCCTAAAGTACCAGAGATCATTAAAATTAAAGATATATATGATAATTTATTTAAATCATTTTTAATAAAATAATAAATCAAATAAATACCAACAACTAAAGATACGATCGTTAACAATCCTACAAATCCTTCTAAAATGGAAAAAGCGGCCCCAGTATTATGTACATTAAATAAAGCAAAAAAACCTGGAATAATTTGTAATTTACTATTAACTGGTAAATAAATATTAATTAAATGTTTTGTTAATAAATCTAAAATAATTAAAAAACTAATATATAAAATACCGAATTTTTTATTAAACAAATTTATTACCTCCTATCTTTTATTTAAATTGTTGTTGATAAAGATCATAATAATAACCCTTTTTAGCGATTAATTGTTGATGATTACCACTTTCAATAATTTCACCATTATCAATTACACATATCATATCACAATATTTAACTGTAGATAATCGATGAGCAATAATGAATGAAGTGGATTGACTAATCAAAATCTCTAACGCTTTAGTAATAACATGTTCACTTTCACTATCAACACTTGCCGTAGCTTCATCTAAAATTAATATTTTAGGCTTAGATAAAATAGCTCTCGCAATACAAATTATTTGTTTTTGACCAGTAGATAATTGAACTTGATCAGACTTTATTTCTGTTTGATAGCCATTAGGTAATTTCTTAATCATATCATTAGCGCCAATTTTTTCCATTAAATCATAAACTTCATTTTCTTCAATATCATCATTACCATAAACTAAATTATCATAAATACTACCACTAAAAAGCATTGATTCTTGTAAAACATAACCAATACTAGAAACTAGATCGTAATGATTAATATTTAAGTAATCTTTATCATCAATAAAAATGTTACCACTAGTCGGTTGATAAAATCGTGTCAACAAATTGACAAATGTCGTTTTACCACCACCAGTTTTACCAACTAAAGCAATTTTTTGTTGGGGTTTGACTAC
>JAEWIH010000138.1 GCA_023387245.1 Bacillota bacterium
CCATAATAGAACCATTGTAAATTTCAATCCCTAATTTATTCGCTAAATTATTCGCATTATTTTTCGTTGTTAAACTATTATAATCAGAAGCCATATTTAAACCAAGAACCCGCTCTTTACCTAAAGACAAAGTTAATAATGTCGCTACTATACTACTATCTAATCCACCAGATAAACCAATAACCCATTTTTTAGCAAAAGCAAAATATTGACTATCGATTCTTTTTATAACAAATAATAAAAATTCTAGTAATGACGGTAATTTAATATTATGATCTAAAATATCATTGTCATAAACATAACCACTATCTAAAAATGATAATTGATTATTAAACAGTTTACTACCACCACTAAAATAAACAAAATGATGGCCATCATCAACTAATCCAACCGGATTAATATAAATATCAGCTTTATGTTCTATATTCATATTTTGATGACGATAAATTTGTTTACCAAAACAAATAGTAACACAATCATCAGTCAAACATTCACAATTACTAATAATAAAATTCTTTTGACCAATACTAAACTTAAAGCCTTCACAATTTATTAAATCATTAGAAAAATTATTTTCATATAACGGAATAATTGCTTGAATTTGACGATCATAAGCAACATAAACAGCTAACTGACCACTATCATTCAAACTCCCCCATATTATAACTTTATTATTTGCCATCATAGCAATTTTTTGACAAATTGTATAACATTCACTTAAATATTGCTCAGAATTAATTTCAAATAAAGCCCCAATACTACCAATTGCACCTATTGGAAAAATAATTAAATCTGACTCATTATCTAAATGAGAACAAATTAGATCAAAACCTTTATTTAAATCTTTGTTTTCAATATTTAACTGCACTACTTTAATACGCATATATTATTTCTCCCCATTTAATTTACTAGCAATAGAATACATCGCAATTGCTCCAGCAGCAACACCGCTATAAGCTAAACCTAAATCAGAAAAACTTTCTATTAATAGATGAGTTTGACAATAATTTAAAACTTTTTGACTTAAGCCACGTTTTTCACCACCAACACATAATACTAAAGGCAATTGTAGGTGGTTAAAATCTTTTAATAAAATAGAACGATCACTTCGACATAAAGCAACAAAATTATAATTAGACAATGTATCAAGTGAATCCAAGTCATAAATAGATAAACGATCTAAACAACCAGCACTAGAACGCAAAATTATTTCATCACATAATTCAAATCGTTTTTTATCAAAACAAACAGCCTCAAAACCACTAATATAAGCACTTCTAATCAAATTCCCGATATTATAAGGATCCTCTACACCCTCAATCAATAATACCAATTTAGCATCACTATTAATAACCATCGGTTTTTGAACAGAAGCCAAACAAGCAATTCCTCCACTATTTTCGATATTTAATAGCTTAAACTCCTTATCAGATAATATATTTACTTTTATTTGCTTTTGATAAGCCAAAGATAAAGCATAAGCAATTATTTTGCAACGCTTACTTTTATTAACAAATAATTCCTTAACATCGCGCTTATCATTTTCTAAAATAGCAACTACCGATAAATGACCACTATAGATTTTCATGCTTTAGCACCCTACGCACATAATCATCAACCTTCACCACAAAAGGTATCTTCATATAACAAATTTCCATTGGTTTATATAATCTAGAACCCTGTTCGTTATTACTATCAATTAATAAGTCGGTTTTAAAAGAATTACTAATACCATCCGGACTCATAATTTCTAATTCATCATCTATACAAAAATGATTTTTTACAACAATTTTAGCCATCTGACTACTTTGATCATATTCTAAAATATTAGCCACAAAATTTTGTAATACACCAGACCCATTTACAGAATATAAATGACCATTTTTATCAGGCTTAGATAAATAAAATCCTGAAAATGTCGCTCGACTCATCGTATTTTTTAATAATTTATTAGTATCATCAATTATTTTTGAGCGTTCTATTTTACCTTCATAAATTAAATCAATAGCCTTACGATAAGCTCCAACAACATTCGCAATATAATAATCAGTCTTCATCCTTCCTTCTATTTTCAAAGAAGTAACACCTAAATCAATTAATTGAGGTAATACTTCAATCGCATTTAAATCTTTAGAACTCATTGTAAATAAATTGTTAGGATCTGATATTTCTAAACCATTATCATATAAATGATAACGCCATCTACAAGACTGAGCACAACCACCGCGATTAGCATCACGACCTGTCATATAATTTGATAAAGTACAACGACCCGAATAATTAACACACATTCCACCATGAATAAAAACTTCGATCGGCATATTAGTATTATTAATTAATAATTCTAATTCTTCTAAATTAGTTTCACGAGCCAAAACACAACGATCTGCTCCTAATGATCGATAAAAATCGATCGTTTTTGAATTAGTGATCGAATATTGAGTTGAAATATGTACTTCTAATTTCGGAGCCACTTGTTTAGCTAATTTAACTATCGATAAAGAAGCAACAATAATAGCATCAACACCAGCCGCTTCTAATTGTTGTAAGTAAAGTGCTAATCCCTCAAAATCCTCTTCATGAGGAATAATATTAACAGTAACATGTAATCGCGAATTATGTTGATGAGCAAATAAAGACCCTTCATAAATAGCATCTAAATCAAAATTAGAAGCTCTTGAACGCAACGAAAACTTTTTACCACCAACAAATACAGCATCAGCACCATATAAAACGGCTGTCTTTAAACGACTTAAATCACCAGCAGGTGCCAATAGTTCAATTTTATTAGTTTTCATTATTACTTCCTTTCACTAGTTTTTATAAACCATAGACTTGATGTTGTATCAATAT
>JAEWIH010000010.1 GCA_023387245.1 Bacillota bacterium
ATCTAAAATTTCATCAAAACGCTTATTTTTAGTAACCATTTTTTTATAAATAGAATACAAATGTTTAGACCTACCAAAAATGCGATGAACAATATTATGTTGCTTTAACATATCTGTAATATCACTAATCATATGAGCAACTTGTTCATCACGCTCATTTTTTTTCAATTCAACTTTTTTAGCAATATCATAATAATCACTATTATGCAAATAAAAAAAGCTCAAATCTTCTAATTCATTTTTAATTTCATTAATCCCTAACCTATGAGCAATAGGAGCATAAACACTTAATGTTTCATTAGCGATTTTTTTCTGTTTTTCAACCGGTTGAAATTGTAATGTCCGCATGTTATGTAAGCGATCGACTAATTTAATATAAATGACCCGAATATCTTTAGCCATCGCAATTAAAATTTTGCGATGATTTTGAGCTAAATATTCTTTTTCATCTTTAAACTGAATATTTCCTATTTTAGTTACAGCTAATACTAAAGTCGTAATCTCTTGCCCAAATTCTTTAGTCAATTCTTCAGGACTAACATCACAATCTTCGATAACATCATGCAATAAACCTGCTTGAATAGTCGTAGGAGATACCATTAATTTAGCTAAAATATAGGCTACGGCATACAAATGAACAACATACGGTTCACCACTTTTTCGATACTGATTAGCATGCTTTATTTCGACATAATCTAAAGCTCTTTCAATATCTTTAATACTAGCATCATTACGAATATAAGTCTTAATCTGACTCAAAACCTGTTCACGATTATGAGTAACAACTTCTTTCATAATACTTATTACTCATCCTCACGATATGTCATACAAGAAAAAACTTGATCGTCTTTTAAAAGTTTCCTGCCATTTAAATCAGTTAATTCAATTAAAAAAGCACAACCACAAACAATACCGCCACAGCTTTCAATTAATTGTTTAGTCGCTTCAACAGTACCGCCTGTAGCTAATAAATCATCGATGATTAAACATTTTTGACCAGGTTTTATTGCGTCAGCATGCATATGCAATTCATTACAACCATATTCTAATTGATATGAATAACTAATAGTTTTTCTAGGTAATTTATTAGGCTTACGAACTGGAACAAATCCAACATTAAGAGCATAAGCTACTGGACAACCAAAAATAAAACCTCTAGATTCGGGTCCAACTATTACTTGTGCTCCTACCTTTTTAGCAAAATCGATCATTTGATTACAAGCATAATTAAATGCTTCATTATTTGCCATTAGTGGCGTAATATCTCTAAAATTAACCCCTGCTTTCGGATAATCTTTAACAGTCGCAATATATTCTTTTAAATTCATAATCTTATCTCCAATTTATAAAATGATTATATCATAATTATCATACAAGCGACATAAAAAGTGCGCCATAATTATGACGCACTATAATATCAACTATTTGTTTTTAGCAGCATTACTACCAGCAATTCTACCAAAAACATTAATATCAGATAATGCATTACCACCTAAACGATTAGTACCATGAATACCACCAGTAACTTCACCAGCCGCATACAATCCAACAATAACTTTTCCTTCTTTATTTAACACTTGAGCTAATTCATTAATAGCCACACCACCCATTGTATGATGAACAGTAGCAGTTCTCATACCAGCATAGAATGGTGGAGTATCAATTTTTTCAGCAAATAAAGTTCTACCAAAGCTATCAACACTACCCTCAGCCACATGTTTATTAAAATCTTCAACAGCAGCTTTTAAATTATTAGCATCAACACCAATCAACTTAGCTAACTCTTCTAAAGTATCAGCCTTAAACGCTCTCTTAGCAGCCACTAATTCAGCAATAGATTCATTAAAATGGTTTTTAACATCTTCAGTCGGATAAGAATGTTTATCCAAAATCGAGAACATCTTTTGTTCAGGTTGTTCTAATAAAGCTTTTGTCATTACATCACGACGAGCACCTTCATCAACGAAACGTTTCCCTTCTAAATTAACAAAAATTCGATTTTGAACACCTTGCTCAATATTACCACTTAAACTACCAGTTTTTGGATCACCCATAGGTAATAATTGAATATATTCCATACCAACTAATTTAGCACCAATAGCCTCAGCCATAGTAATACCATCACCAGTAACTGCTACAGAATTAGTCGATTTTAAATTTTTTAAAGATGGCCATACAGTATTATATTTTTCACGCATTTCCGGATTATTACCAAATCCACCAGTCGCCAATACAACACCACGATTAGCTTTTAAAGTAATTGTATTACCAGCCTTACCTTTAGCTAAAACCCCAACTACTTTACTACCATCTTCCGATAACAACAACTTCTCAGCTTTTGTTTCTAATAAAATAGTACCATTTTTGCTTTCAATATATTTTTTATAAGTATTAATATAACCAGTACCTAAAGGTTGTTTTGGTTCACGTGCTCGATCCCACAATCCACCTAATACAGTAAAGATTTTTTCATTAAATTCCATTCCCAGTGACTTTAACCTATGTAGTGCATCTGGTGCTTGTTGACATAAAATTTCAATTAATTTTGGATCACCCTTCATGTCACCGCCAAAATATGTTTGTAATTTATGAAGAGTAGTCGAATCAAAAAATTTATTACCTTTTTCTTTTTGATGCTTATCAAATTCTGCCTTTAAATCACTTTGCCATTGCTTAACTAAAGGATCAGAAACTTCTTTTTTAATCAATCCTTCAATAGTTGCTTTTTCATTAGCAGTAATAACTCTATCTAACGGTTTTTCTGGATCAGCCGCATTTATAGCAGCACCAGAAATAAGAGTATTACCACCTAAAGAAGGCATTTTATCAATTAAAATCACTGAAGCCCCTTCTTCTAAAGCCGCAGTAGCTGCCGATAAACCGGCACCCCCTCCACCAATAACAACAACATCAGCTTCTTTAACTTCGTCTTCTACTTTAACAGTAGCTGAATTAGCTTTTAAAGCACTAGGATCAAGACCCGCTTCTTTTAAAGCGTTAGTAACAGCTTCTTTAATACCTTTACTAGAACGAGTAGCACTAGCTACTATATCTACATCAACGCTATTTTTAGATTTCATTTCATCAATAATATTATTAATAGCATTATCACCTAAACTTGGTGTTTCATGATGCTTAGCATCAATATTAGTAATGACATTTTCTTTTAATTCTAAAGTAACTTCAATATCACCTTTAAA
>JAEWIH010000027.1 GCA_023387245.1 Bacillota bacterium
GTTGTTGATAGTGCCGATTTAAATTTAAATATTTCTCGTGAGATGTTACAAAATGATCGTCAACTACAATTAATCGCAAGTCGAATTAATAAAAAAATTAAATCTGAATTAGAATCTTTATTACTAAATGATCGAGAAAAATATGAACAATTTTATGATCAATTTGGTCCAAGTTTAAAATATGGAGTATGGGCTAATTTTGGTGCCAATAAAGATGAGTTAGTTGATTTATTGTTATTTAAATCAGTAAATAAAAATGCTTATGTAACTTTAAAAGAATATATCGAATCAATGCCAGATACTCAAAAAGAAATTTATTATGTATCTAGTAGTAGTATTGAAACTGCTAAAAGATTACCTGTTATGGAAATGGCAACTAGTCATAATTATGATGTTTTAGTTTTGATGAATGATGTTGATGAATTTGCGATTAAGAGTTTAGTTAAATATGCCGATAAAGAATTTAAGGCTCTAAATCAAGGCGAACTTAATTTAAGTGAAGAAGAGGCTAAAGAAGTTGAAAATTTAAGTCAAGATCATAAACATCTACTTGAAGTTTTAAAAGAAGCATTAAAAGATGATGTAAGTGAAGTTAAAATTTCTATGCGATTAAAGAGTGCCTCGGTATGTTTAGTTAGTGGCGAGGGAGTTAGTTTTGAAATGGAAAAAGTTATGGCTAAATCTCTAGATGCTACTCAGCATATTAAGGCTCAAAGAATATTAGAAATTAATCCTAATCATAGTCTTTTCAAAGCTTTAGTTAAAATGGATGATGACGAGTTGAAAGAAGTGGCTAGTGTATTATTAGATCAAGCATTATTAATTGAAGGATTTATGCCTAAAGATAGCATCGAATTTTCAAATAAAATTTCTAAATTAATGGTCAAAATGATGGAGTAATTTAATGGATAAAAAGTTAGAAGCTTTAAAAAAATTAGCCAAAATGGATGGCTATCAAATTATTAATGATACTATTGCTCGTTTAAAAAAAATTGGATTAGATGATAGAATTATTGATAATATGTTAGTTTATGCTTATCAAAAGTCTGGCAATAAGGAATTAGATTTTTTAAAGTTTGAAAAAATATTGAATACTTTACCAATGATTGATTATGAAGAAACGGGTGAAGAAGATAAGACTAAGTCGCTAGTTTTGAGTATGGAAGAGGCTAATTTTCTAATTGATTTATTACAAAATCCTACTAAATTACTTAACAAAGACATTAATTTTGTATATATTTATGCGACTTTAGAATATGCAGATTCACCAATCGAACATATTCGTTTTATGAATAATATATCGATATTACATTTAATTTCATTAATTGTTAAGCATGAATATGATGACGTTAATTTAAATAATTGTCGTGTAAAATATGTTAGTGATCAAAGTAATGAAGAGGTTTGGTTATCTAATGTTCATTTAAAATCTTTAGTTAATGAATGGCTAGTTGAAAAAAATGATGGTTTAGAAATTTATTTTGGGGATGATGAATTAATTATTAAATTATTTGTTAATAATACTCAAAATATTCAGTATGGAATGTTGGAATATTTAAAAAAAGAATTAAATTAAAAAAAGCGGATTACCGCTTTTTTTGGTTAAACAATAACTCGTTGATTTTTATGTTTTCCCTCTACAACAAATACTTTATGATTACTACCAAGTTCAATAGCTAAACAATCATCAATAACAGTAATTCTTTGTTGATTAATTTTTTTATAGGCACTAATTATTAAATCAGTCTTAAAAGCCTGAGGAGATTGAATGCGCATGAAATTATTATCATGGATTGAAGCTTGAATATAACCATCTTTCATTATTTTGATACTTTCATTTAATTTAATTGCTAGTGTAGCAGCACAATGATTATTCATAGCTTCTAACAAATTATCAATTTCTTCTTGATCGACCCATGGTCTAGCTCCATCATGAATTAAGACAATATCTTCTTTAACTGCCATTAATGCTATAAAAATAGAATCTTGTCTCGATGGGCCAGCATTAACATGAATAACTTTTTTTAATGAATGGCTAAGAACATTATTTTTCATATCGCAAGGATTAGTAATAACGATAATTTGATGGCAGCGTTCATCATTTAAAAATAGTTGAATTGACTTTTCAAGAACAGTTATTTGTTCTCTTTTAAGAATTTTAAAAACTTTATTATAACTTTCACCCTTAGTCGCATTTTTTCCAGCAGCATTAATAATTACACTATATTTCATAATAAGAATCTCTCCATAATTATTGACAATATTTTATCATTAATTTTTAAATTTTGGTATACTTTATAATAGATGTTTATAATAAATTAAGATAATTGTATGATTGAGGTTGCTATTTGAGTTAGTTTATGATATTCTTTGTTAGAATAAAAGCGATTTTATTCCTTGCTCAAATTGAGCCATTAGACCAAAAGGAGGTGTGCGTAATGAGAAAATATGAGTTAATGTACATCGTAAATGCTGAATTGGAAGAAAGTGCGAGAGTGGAACTTATTGAGAAGTTACACGCAATTTTGACTGATAATCATGCTACTATTTTAAAAGTAGATGAATGGGGTTTACGTGAATTTGCTTATGAGATTAATTTCCAAAAACAAGGTTATTATGTAGTAGTGGAATTTAGTACTGAAAATAATGATGCTGTTAAAGAATTTGATCGTCTAGCATTAATTAATAAAGATGTAGTTCGTCATATGATTATCCGTTTAGATGAAGTGGAGAAATAAGGATGAATAAGGTTTTTTTAATTGGTCGTTTGACTAAAGATATTGAGTTGCGTAAGAGTGCTAATGGTATGTCTTATGCAAGATTTAGTTTGGCAGTAAATCGTCGCCGTTCTAGTAATAATGAACAGCCAAGTGCTGATTTTATAAATTGTGTTGTTTGGGATAAAAGAGCGGAAACGATGGAACAATATTTAGGTAAAGGTTCACAAATTGCTATAGAGGGTCGTATTCAAACTGGTAGATATGAAAAAGATGGTCAATCAGTTTTTACAACTGATGTTGTGGTTGACAGTTTCGAATTTTTAGAATCTCGTTCACAAAGACAGGCTACTAATAAAGTAAATGAATTTATGAATAGTGATTTTGATACTAGCGGTTTTGAGAATACGTCATTTGATGATAATTCAGATGAAATGTTATTAGATATAGCGAGTGATGATTTACCTTTCTAATTATAAGGAGGGTTTATGGCATTTAGAAAACAACGTGTTAGCCGGAAGAAGGTTTGTTATTTTACTAAAAATAAAATAGAATATATCGATTATAAAGATACAGAGTTATTAAATCGTTTTATTTCTCAAAATGGTAAAATCGTTCCTCGTCGGGTTTCGGGTACTAAAGCTAAGTATCAAAGAATGTTGGCGACCGCGATTAAGCGTGCTCGTCAAATGAGCTTAATTCCATACGTTAAAGATTAATTATAGAACTGACTATACGTAGTCAGTTTTTTTATGTTAAAATTAGATTATGAATATTAAACAAATAACGCATGGCGCGATGACAATTGCCATCTTAATTTTGATATTAATGATAGATAATTTATTTGGACATACTTTATTAGCTTTATTACCAATACTATGTCCTTTACCAATAGTTATTTATGCTTATCGTTTTCCATTTAAATCAAGTTTATTAGTAACATTATCGGCCTCTTTATTATCTTTTTTATTTGTTACTATTTATTTTTGGGCAATTTTTACTTGTTATATAGTAGTCGGATTAAGTGTCGGTACTACGTTACGAAAATATAATAACGATAAATTAACTATCTTAATTGCTAGTGTTACTAATTTTATTGGATATATTTTATTATATTGGTTTTTTTCAAACATTATATCTCTAGATTTTGAAATGACCATTAAATACTTTTTAGAAAATTTTAAGCAGTTTGATATGTTAATGATTAAAAAAATGGTTTATTCAGCTTATGTTTTTACTAGTATTATTGAAGCTTATTTAATTGTATTTCTTTCTCAAATGTTGATGGTTCATTTATATAAAAAACCATTATTTTTTAAAAAATGGTATTTAATGACTTTTTCTAACAAAGTGATATTTTGCTTTTTTTCATTATTTTTATTAAGTGAATATGCAAGTAAGTATCATATAATCTTTATTATGATTTCTCAGTTTTCATTATGTTTTTTAGTATTAGTTGGCCATTTATGGGTTTTAAATCAACCGTTGTTAAAAAAATATGGATTTATTAGTATTTTGATTATATTCTTTACTTTTTTTAGTGGTGCTTACTTACATCTAGGCATGGCAATATTATCTGCGATTGGATTTAAGCTTGGAGGGTTACATGGATAAACTATTCGAAAAATTATTAAATATTATTATTTTGTTTTTCATTATTGAATTAGTAGCAATTGCCTTATTATTAACTTTTGTTAACGAATTATCTTTATTTGGCGTTGTTGTTTTATTGGCAATTAATTGGGGTTTATTATTAATTTTGTGGGCATATGCTTATTATGATCATAAAAATCGTATCGTTACTATTCAATCGGTTTTAGGTAAAGAAAGCAAGGAATTATTATTAACTGGTGATGTAGGAATGGTTGTTTTAGATGATGATTATATTATTACTTGGATGTCTGATTTTTTTGACGAAACATATAATCGCTTTATTGGTGAAAAAATTACATCATGGTTACCAGCTATTTCCGGCTTATTATTGAATAAGCAAAATAAGTTGACTATTAATTATAAAAACAGAATTTTTGAAGTTTCTCGCTTTCAAACAGAGCATACGCTTTTTTTTAAAGATGTTACTAAATTACAAAATACATTTTCTTTATATGAACAAAATAAAATCGTTTTAGGTTTAGCCCATTTAGACAATTATGAAGAAGAATCCTTATATGCTGATGAGCAAGAAATTTATAGAATTGATCGTTTCATTAAACAACCATTTATTGAATGGGCAAAAGAGAACAATATTTTCATCCGCAAAATCCAACAAAATCGATATTTGTTAGTATTAAATGAAAAGATATTTAATTCATTAAAAAATCATAATTTTGACATAGTTGAAAAAATTAGAAAATCCGGTTCAATTAATGATAGTAGTATTACATTATCAATGGCATTTGGCCGAGGTAGTAATGATTTATTGGAATTAGAAAAATTGATTAATCAAGGTTTAGAATTAACTCAGGGTCGAGGTGGCGATCAGGTGGCTGTTTTAAGTCATGGGCAAGGTGTTTCTTATTATGGCTTAGGGTCAATGAGTACTGAAAAAGATAGTAAAGTTCGAGCCAGGATTATGGCTCAAACTTTAACAAAATTGATTAATAGTTCAGAAAATGTTTTAATTGTTGGCCATAAAACGATGGACTTTGATTGTTTTGGGAGTGCCATTGGTGTTGCTAATATTGTATCTAAAGTCGGACGTCCAGCTTTTATTGTTGCTTTAAGTGGTGGTATTGAAGAAAAATTAGAATCAGTTTTACAAAATAATTGGGATGAATTGATAGAGCGTTATCATTTCGTTGATGAGCAACAGGCTAAAGAATTAATTAAGCCTTCGACTTTAGTTATTATGGTTGATCATCATTTGGCAAGTGTTTCTAATGGTAGTGAATTGTTATTTAATGTGAATAAAATAGCAGTCATTGATCATCATCGTCGGATGCAAGAATTTGAATTTAATCCTGTTTTAGCATATGTAGAAACTAGTGCTTCTTCTTGTTGTGAAATGATTGTTGAATTGTTCCAATACTTATTAAATAAGGTTACTATTGATGAATTAGATGCTACAATTATGTTTACAGGTATGATGATTGATACTAATCATTTTCGGATGCGTTCAGGTGCTAGAACATTTGGGGCCTTGTCATATTTAAGACAAAATGGTGCAGATCCGACAATTGCTGATGAGTTTGTGGTAGATAATTATTATGAATTTAGTAAAAAATCTCAATTATTAGTTAATGCTAAAAAGATTGACCAATATATGATTGTTGCTGATGAAAAAGAGGTTTATGATCGTGGTTTATTGTCTCGAGTTGCTGATGAGTGTTTAAATATTGCTGGTGTTGAAGCAAGTTTTGTTATTGGTAAAATTAGCGATAAGAAAGTTGGAGTTTCTGCTCGTAGTAAACAGCAAGTTAATGTTCAATTTATTATGGAACAACTAGGTGGTGGTGGCCATTTTAATGCAGCCGCATACCAATCAGAGGTTGAAAGTGTATTAGATATTGAGCAAAAAATTATGAAAATTATTGAGAAAGGGAGTAATGATGATGAAAGTAATATTGTTGACTGATGTTAAAAATACTGGTAAAAAAGGAGAGATTGTCGAGGTTGCTGATGGCTTTGGTAGAAATTATTTATTGGCTAGAAAATTGGCAGTAGATGCTTCTAAAACTTCTATTAAAGTTTTAAATGATCAAATTTCTAACGCGCAAGAATTAGATCAACAAAATCGGCAAGATGCTATAGCAC
>JAEWIH010000044.1 GCA_023387245.1 Bacillota bacterium
ACCAATCTTATAATTCTCAACACATTCTAATTTAAATTCCCATGAATATTTCATAAAAAATTACCCCTCCTCCTAGTTGTCTAGGATTTGGGGTACATATCAAAGTTAAACCAACTTTAGGAAGTTCGTTTTTTCTTAAGCATATTATATAATCTAAAACAAACAAAAAACCTAATTAAGCACTTGCCTAACTAGGTCAATTAAATTAATTTAATGCTTTTTTAGCAGTTTCTACTAATTTTGCAAAACCTTTTTCATCATGAATCGCAACTTCAGATAACATTTTACGATTTACGATTACATTAGCTAATTTTAATCCATGCATTAATTTAGAATAACTCATATCATGCAATCTGGCAGCAGCATTAATCCGAGTAATCCACAATTTACGCATTTCACGTTTTAATTGTTTACGATCACGATAAGCATAACGTAAAGAACGCATTACTTGTTCATTAGCTGTTCTATATAAAGTATGCTTTGAACCATAATATCCTTTAGCTAACTTTAAAACTTTTTTACGGCGCGCTCTTGAAGCAACGCTCATTTTTACTCTAGCCATTATTATTCACTCCCCTAACTAATTATGCAATAATCCTTTAATCCGTTTTAAATCACTAGCATGTACTAATGCTGCTTTTCTCAATTTTCTTTTTTGTTTTTGAGTTTTGTTAGCAGCAAAGTGAGATACATAAGCATGGTGACGAGCTAATTGACCAGAACCTGTAACTTTCACTCTTTTAGCCAATGCTTTTTTAGTTTTCATCTTTGGCATAATTATTCTCCCTCTTTCTCTTTCTCTTTATCTTTTTCTTTAACTTTATTTTTTAAATAATTCAATGTAGCAGACATTGAATTACCCTCTAATTTCGGAGCACTCTCAACCACTGAAATATCACTCAAGCGATTAATAAACTCATTCATCGTTTTATTACCAACTTCTACTCTAGTAATTAAACGACCACGAAAGCGCATATCGATCCGAACTTTCTTACCCGCTAATAACCATTTTTTAGCCTGTGATAATTTTGTCTCAAAATCACCAACATCAATTACCGGCGATAAACGTAACGGTTTTACTTCGGTAACATGTTGTTTCTTTTTAGCCTCTTTTGCTTTTTTAGAAGCCTCAAAACGGTAACGTCCATAATCAAGAATTTTACATACTGGTGGTTGCGCATTTGGGGCAACACATAATAAATCCAAATCGTATTCTTCAGCTTTAGCCAAAGCTTCACGACGCATTAAAATACCAAGTTGTTCACCTTGTGGACCAATAACCATCATTTCTTTAAAACGAATAAGATCATTAACTAGATCTTCACTTTTCTTGTTACTAATAACTTTCACCTCCGAAATTTTAACAAATAAAAAAGTACATAAACGTACTTATATCTCAATCTTATAGCAACTAAAAAAATATTAATAGCCATAAACCCATGAAGTAATCATCAGGTGAGAAATAAGTTTCTACTTTCTATTCGTCATAATAATACGCTAAATATCAATTGTTGTCAACTATATTTATAACAATCCCTAAGTTATCTTTTTGTAGTCGCAATTTTAATAACTTTATCTTTATTTGTAAGTTCATTAAGATCATTTAACAAACATTCAAATTTAATTCTGCCCAATAATGACAAATCAAACTCTTTAACTTTACCTTGATCATCAGTTATATATAAAATATTTTGATCATTATTGACCATTTTAGCTTAATAATCAATTTTTTTAAGTTTATAATTATAAATTTCTTTATGATAGTGTAATTCCAAATTATCATCAGAAATAATAACTTTAGTTTTTAAATCTTTGAACATACTCAAAATAATTAATAGTGCTATTATTACAGAAACAGCAATCGCAATCTTCACTTCTCAAAAATAAGTAACTAAAATAAAAATAGCTAATATTGCCATAGTATAACCTAAAGTATTCCATATCAAAGCAAACAAACTAAAACGATATGTTTTATACACAATTATCACACCACCCATAATTTTCAATTAAATAATAATAAAATTATTGTCAATAATCAATTATAAAAAGGATATATCACTTATTCAAAGCAACATATCCCATCATTTAATAATATTTTGCGATCACACTTGTCAGCTAATAGTGGATCATGAGTAATTAAAATTACTGTTTTATCAAAAAATAACTGATTAAATAATTTTAGCAATTTATTTTTCATTATTGGATCTAGAGCTGAAGAAGGTTCGTCCAATATTACTAAATCAGAATTTCTAATCATTGCCCGACAAAGAGCTAATAATTGTTTTTCGCCACCCGAAAACTCAATTCCATCATCATAAACTTCACTATTACATAAATCAGCATAATCAATTTTCTTTGATAACATTATTTGATCAAAACCAACTTTATTAATTATTTGATTAAAGTCTAAGACATTAATTGTATCTGAAATTAAATTTTCTTTTAAAGTAATTGGAAATATTTTAGGATCTTGAAAGACTACACCATTATGATTAAACAAATTATTTTTAATATTTTGATGATTAATTAAGATTTCACCATCATTTAAATCATATAATCTTAATAATAATTTAATAAGAGTAGTTTTGCCGCTACCATTAGGACCCAATAAAGCCACTTTTTGATTTTGTTTGATTTTAAAATTAACATTTTTTAAAATCATATGATCATAATTAGGATATTTAAAAGATACATTTTTAAATTCTAAACTTTTGAAAGTTTCTTTAGATGTTTGTTGATTATTATCAACAACTTCTTGAATATTCATTAATTCCCAAAAAGGAATTAAATAATCTAGTGATTGAAAAATATTTCCAATAGCAGTTAACATCTTTAATAAATAATTAGAAAAATTCATACCCAAATTTAACCACAATGATACAATATCAATCGTAATCAATTTTAAACCCCAATAATAAATAGGAATACCATAAATCATAATTTTATTAAATCCATCAACAATAGAAATAAAAGCATTATACTTAAATTCAGTCAAGCGAATTTTATGAAAATGTTTTGTTGTTAAATTATTCAATTGATTAAAATCTCTTTTAACATATTGACTATATTTATATAGTTTATGATTAATTTGATATTTTCTCAATGTCGCTATTTCTTGATAATAATTAAATTTATAATTTAAGGAAATTGTTTGTTTTGAGTATTTAAATTTAATTTTTAATAATAAATAATTTATAGCAACAATACAAACTGATAATGCAAAAACAATCAACATATACCACAAACTATAATAAATACTAGTTATAATAATTGATACTAACATAAACATTGCATTAAATATATCTAACAAATTAAAATATAAATCATAAACTGCTCCATAATTCAAAATAGCATAAATACTACTTTCTTTTTGTTGTTTTATATTTTCTAATTCCAAATAATAATAAGGAATTTTATTCATTTTATTAGTAATCAGCATTACAAATATTTGATCTAAAATCTCTTTTTCAGTATCAACTTTCACTTGGATAAATTGTTTTATAAAATTACAAATACCAAAAATAATAAATAATAAAAATAAAAAATTAAAACTAATTTTATTTAAAATTAATTGAATTAATAATGTTGGTAAAAAAAGTAAAAATATACTACAAATAGTAGTAAAAATACTTGTTAAAATTAAATAAATAATCGTTTTAAAGCGATTTTTTGCCAACAAATTAAAAAATAGAAATAATGTTTTAATTCTTTTCATAACTATTCTCCAATTCAGCCATTAACATCTGATAATAAAAACCTCGTTGATTTAATAATTGCTTTTGATTTCCATCTTCAATAATCTGTCCATCTTTTAAAATCATTACTCGCTGACAAAATCGAGTTGTTTTTAAGCGATGAGAAATAAAAAGGCCAATTTTATTAAAGCATAAGTTTTTTAATTGATTATATGTATTAATTTCACTATTATTATCAAGTGCTGATGTTGGTTCATCAAATAAATATAAACAACTTTTCTCTCGACAAAGTGAGCGTGCAATCAACATTTTTTGAAGTTGACCTCCAGAAAATTCAACTCCATCTTTAGTCAAAACATTAGTCATCAAAGTATGAATTTTATTTGGATAACTATTAATTTTATCTAATAAACCGACTTTTTCAATAGCCAAAAGAGCTTTTTCTTCATTAAAATTTTGATTATCTGCCCTTAAAAAATCATAGACACTAATTGATATTAAATTTGTTTCTTGTTCAATATATGTTAATAATGACCAATAAATATTTAAATCAATTTTTACTAAATCAATTCCATTAATCAAAATTTGACCATGTGTTGGTTTTAATAGTCCTAATAATAATTTTAATAATGTTGACTTACCAGCTCCATTTAGTCCTAATAAAGCTACATTTTCCCCTTTTTTAATTTTAAAAGAACAATTACTAATCACTAAATCCTGTTGATCATAACTAAAACTAACATTTACAAATTCAATTTCATTAATATCATCAATAACTATTTTATCTTGATTTTTATGATTATTATCCTCGAAATTAAAAAGATTAATCTTTTTTATAAGCGACCAATTATTGATGAAATTGTGAATAAAATTATCAAAAATTTGATTATATAAAATATATGCTAAAAATAAACTAATAATTTTTTCTATTTGATGATTAAATTTAAAAAATCGATAACTAAAATAACAAAAGCTAACATAAATTAATACATCAATACTT
>JAEWIH010000063.1 GCA_023387245.1 Bacillota bacterium
GTTATGGAATATCATTTGTTGTAAATGATATTAATAATAATTTTTTTAATTGCGTAATGTATGGAATTAAATTTCTTCCCAAAATAGCAATTAATTCTATTTTTAATTGTGTTTGTACTATAAATGATAAAAAAATAAATATTACAACTATGACAATTACTAAATCGATTGATGAATTAGTTGGTATTTTTCCAATTTATCCACTTAAAAATAAAATTAAACAATACCAAATAAGAAATTTAATGAAAAAAATAATTAATAATTATAATATTTGTGATAAGTTACCAGTTGAAATCACTGATCAATGGAAATTATTGGATTATAATCAAGCAATTAAACAAATTCATTTACCGTCTAGTAAAAAAGCATTGAATAATGCTATTAGAACGATTAAATATCGAGAATGTTTAAATTTCATAGTTAATATTATTTATAAACAAGTTAAAATTAATCAACAAATAAATCATCAATTAAAATTTGATGAATCATTAAAAGAAAAAATTATTAATAACTTAAATTTTCAATTAACTAATGATCAAATTGAAGTATTAAATAATACAATGAATTTATGTCATAATCATGAGGCTGTTAATAGTATAATTTGTGGTGATGTAGGGTGTGGTAAAACTATAATAGCTTTAATCTTAATGTTATCATTATTAAAAAATCAACAAGTAGTTTTAATTGCGCCGACTGAAATTCTAGCAATTCAACATTTTAATAACATTAAAAAATTAACTGATGAAAATGTTATATTGTTAACTTCAAATACTAAAAATACTAAAATATTAGATCAAATTAAAAATAATTCTTCTAATATTATTATTGCTACTCATGCTGCTTTTAGTAAAGATGTTGAATTTAATAATTTATGTTTAGTTATTTTTGATGAGCAACAGAGATTTGGTGTCAATCAAAGAAGTGAGTTAATTAATAAAATGAATAAAAAAAATATATTAATGTTAACCGCAACACCAATCCCTAGGAGCTTAGCTGGTGCACTCGCAAATTATTGTTCTATCCAATTTATTAATCAATATCCTAATGAGCATAAAAAAATTCATAGTAAAGTCATTTATAAATTAAATTTTAATAAATTATGTTCTGAAATTAAAAAATTAATTTTAAATAAACAACAAATTTATATCGTTTGTTCTAGTATTTATGATGAAATTAGTGGTGTTTTGGCTATTTATAATACATTAAAAACAAAATATAACTTTAAAGTGGGTTTTATTCATTCACAATTAAATTCAGAAATTATTAGTCAAAGTATTGCTGATTTTAGTCAACATAAATTTGATATTTTAGTTTCTACAACGATTATTGAAGTAGGTATTGATATAAAAAATGCTAATGGCATATTTATATTAGATGCTGATTGTTTTGGATTAAGTCAACTTCATCAATTAAGGGGCAGAGTAGGTAGAGGTAATGATCCGGGCTTTTGTTATTTTGTTACTGATAATCAAGAAGCAATATCGAAATTAAATTTTTTAGCTAATGAAAATGATGGTTTTGAAATTAGTTTATATGATTTAAAGATGAGAGGGTCTGGTGATTGGTTAGGTGTTGAACAGAGTGGTTATTTACCTTTTGTTTATTTTGATCCAATTAATGATAGTGCTATGGTAAAATGTGCTATTTCTGATGCTCATAAATTAATTAATTTAGAATATAATAATAGTGATCAGTATTTAAATGATATAATTAATGATAATAAATATTATTTTTAGGAGGATTTATGGATTTAAATCAATGGTTTTCTAAATATGGTTTTGATATAAAGTCCAATTTATTAATTGAACAAGCTTTTTATCATTCTTCATATATACATGAACATAAAGACTTAAATTTAGAAGATAATCAAAGGTTAGAATTTATTGGTGATGCTGTTTTACAGTTATGGTCTGCTAATTATTTATATCATCTAAAACAAAAATATGATGAAGGAGTGATGACTTTAATGCGTTCTTCAATAGTGTGTGAAAATGCACTAGCAAGTTATGCTTTAGATTTAGGTTTAAATAAGTTTTTAAAATTAGGAATAGGTGAAGTGAAAAATCAAGGTTATTTGCGTAAAAGTTTATTAGCAGATATGTTTGAAGCTTTTGTTGGTGCTTTATATTTATCTACTGATTTTTCTAATATTGATCAGTTATGTCAGATGACTTTAGTTAATAAAATTAAACTACTTAGTGATGATATGATTATTGATTATAAAACTAAATTACAAGAATATATTCAAAGTGATGTTAGAAAAACTGTTACCTATGAAGTTATTAATACTTCTGGTACTTCAAATGAGCCAATTTTTGAATCAGTTGTTAAACTTGATAATTTAATTTTAGGTCAAGGTAAAGGTGGTTCTAAGAAAAAATCTCAACAAGCTGCTGCGAAAAATGCGTTAGAAAAGTTGGCAAAATAATGAAAACATACGAATTATTTAAATTAATTAATTTTAATGCTGCTATTTTTGTTGATAAAAATATTGATTCTCCTAAATTTAATCAATCTAAAAACGAATGTCAAATTTCATTAAATGCAATAAGTTTACCCGATTTTAAAACATATTTAGAATTAAATAATAAATTAAATAATTATTTTAAATGTAATTTTAAAATAAAATTACAATTGTTAGAACAAACTTTTGAATTTGCTGAATTAAAAAAATATTTATCTTTTTTTTGTTTTAAAGATGATATTAAATTTATTGATAATACTATTATTTGTCAAAATGATGCTGTATTATTACCAATATTACAATTTTTAGGTTTAAATTTAACTATCAATTGTTCAATCAAAAATCATGATCAAGAAATTATTAAAGAAGTCGTTTCAAATCACAAATTTAAAAAGAAATATGATTTTGATAATTATACTATTGTTCCGATTAATTTATTAAAGCATGATGCGAATAAAATCAAGGTTAAAGGTAAAATATTTGATATTAGTTCTAGATTAACTAAAAATAATAATTATTTGATTACTATTTCTATTGTTGATAATAATGATGCGATTACAGGTATTTATTTTATTGATGATTTAAATGAATTTGTTTATAAAATTAATGATTATGTTTACTTATATGGTGATTATGTTATTAATAAAAATTCTAAATTTAAAACTGATAATATTAAAATTGTGATGATTGAAAAAATCGATGTTAATAATGATAATCAAATTGATGATAATATTCCTAGAATTGAATTACATACTCATACTAAAATGTCTGCTATGTCTGGTGTTTGTGATGTTGATGTATTAATACAAAGAGCTTATGATTTAAATTATCCTGCTATTGCTATTACTGATAATTTAGTTGTTCACGAATTTCCTGCTGCTTATAAAAAACAAAAAATGTTAAATAAAATTAATCCTGATAAACAAATAAAAGTTATTTATGGTTGTGAAATGAATATGGTAAATGACAATTTATCAATTATAGTTAATGCTGATGATAGAAAATTAAATGATTGTCAATATGTTATATTTGACTTAGAAACTACAGGTTTGTCTCCAATTTTTAATGAAATTATTGAATTTGGTGGTATTAAAGTTAAGTCTGGTAAAATAATTGATAAAATGCAATTGTTTATTAAGCCTAAAAAACCAATCCCAAATAAAATCTCTGAAATAACCCATATTACTAATGAAATGGTAGAAAATTCAGATAGTATCGAAATAGCTTTTAATAAAATTAAAGAATTTATTGGTGATAGTATTTTAGTTGCTCATAACGCTGGATTTGATCGACGTTTTTTAGAAAATGTTTATCAAATGTTTAATTATAAATTAACTAATCCAATAATTGATACTTATCATTTATCATTATGTTTATGGCCATTAAATAAAAAGCATACATTAGGAGCAATTGCGAAAAAAGCATATATTGATTATAATTCTGAAGTTGCGCATAGGGCAGATTATGATGCTGAAATTTTATTGAATGTTTTCAATTATATTTTAAATAAAGAATTAGATAAAAATATTGTTACTTTAAATGATTTAAATGATTACAATTTAAAACAATCTGCTTATGATAAGTTATTTAATTATAGTGTAGTGGTTTTAGTTAAAAATAATCAAGGTATTAATGATTTATACAAATTAGTTTCAATTTCTCATACAGAAACATTAAAAAATGGTTATTCAAAAGATGGTGGCACTCCGACTATTTATAGAAAACAAATTAATGAATTTAGAAATAATTTATTAATTGGTAGTAGTGGTTATAATGGCTATTTATTTGAATTGGCTATTAGTGGTAGTAAGGCTGAGTTAGAAAATGAAATAAACTTTTATGACTACATTGAAATTTTGCCTTTAGAAAATTATTTACATTTAATAGATAAACGACTATTTAATAATCAAGATGAAATTATTAATACGCTTCAATTGATTATTGATTTAGCTAATAAATACAATAAACTAATTATTGGTAGTTGTGATGTTCATTATGTTTTTGAAGAAGATAAAATATTTCATGAGATTTATATTAATACTCCAGGTATTGGTGGTAAACGTCATCCGTTATATATTTATGATGCTTTTAAACGTAAAAATATGATTTATCCTGATCGTCATTTAAAAACTACTAAAGAAATGTTATTAGGATATCCTTATTTAGATGTCGATTTTGTTTATGATATAGTAGTTAAAAATACTCATATTATTAATGAACAAATTGATTTTGTACAACCTTTAAAAAATCAATTATTTCCACCTAAAATAGAAGGTGCTGATGATAAATTAATTGAATTATGTAATCGAAATGCGAAAAAAATATATGGTGATCCATTACCTGAAATTGTTAAATTACGTTTAGATAAAGAACTAAATAGTATTATTTCTAATAATTATGGTGTTATTTACTATATTTCACATCTTTTAGTTAAAAAAAGTAATGATGATGGCTATATTGTTGGTTCTAGAGGTTCTGTTGGTTCTTCTTTTGTGGCAACGATGTCGAATATTACTGAAGTTAATCCATTGCCTCCACATTATGTATGTCCAAAATGTCAATATAGTGAGTTTTTTATTAATAATGAAGTAGCGAGTGGTTATGATTTAGAAAATAAAAAATGTCCATGTTGTGGTCATGATTTAGTTGGTGAAGGTCAAAATATACCATTTGAAACATTTTTAGGATTTGATGGCGATAAAATACCTGATATTGATTTAAATTTTAGTAGTGATTATCAACAAAAAGCTCATGAATTTACTAAAGATGTTTTTGGCGAGAAAAATATTTTAAGAGCAGGTACTATTAGTACGATTGCTGAAAAGAATGCTTTTGGTCATGTTCGTAATTATTTAGAAACTTATTACGATCAAAGTCAATATCATGAAGCTTATGTAAAATATTTGGCTAATAATTGTATGGGAGTAAAAAGTTCTACTGGTCAACATCCTGGAGGGATTGTTGTTTTTCCTAATGATATAGATTTAACTACAATTACTCCTTATCAATATCCTTCTAATAAAATTAGTAAAGATATGCGTACTACTCATTTTGAATACCATGATATTGAAGATAATGTTTTTAAATTCGATATTTTAGGGCACGTTGATCCAACCGCAATGAGATTTTTGTGTGATTTTGGCAATATTAAAATTGAGGATATTCCTTTAAATGATACTAAAGTTATTTCAGTATTTAATAGTATTGAAGCATTTAATATTGATCCTAGACAATCTTTAGAAAAAACAGGTGTTTTAGGATTGCCAGAATTTGGGACAAGTTTTGTTAGGAGATTATTATTAGAAGCTAATCCACAAACATTTGCTGATTTAGTGCGTATTTCAGGATTAAGTCATGGTACTGATGTGTGGGCTAATAATGCTCAAAATTTAATTGCGAATGGTTTAAGTTTAGCTGATGTTATTGGTTGTCGTGATGATATTATGACTTATTTATCTAGTATGGGTATTGATAATAAAACGGCTTTTAATATAATGGAAAGTGTGCGTAAGGGCAAGGGTATTAAAGAAGAATGGGTTGAGTTGATGGTTAATCATAATGTGCCTGATTGGTATATTAATTCTGCTCAAACAATCAAATACTTATTTCCTAAGGCTCATGCTGCCGCTTATTGTATTATGGCAATAAGATGTGCGTGGTTTAAAGTTTATAAACCATTAGTTTTTTATGCTCAATATTTTTCACTTAGAGGTGATACTTCTACTAATGATATTGAAACGTATTTAGCTGGTAAAGATGCTGTACTAGATAAATTAAATTATTTGAATAATAATAAATATAATAATGATTTATCTAAAAAAGAATTAGATTTAATTCCTAAATTAGAAGTAGCTTATGAAATGATGTTACGGGGAATTAGTTTTGCGCCAATCGATTTATATTTATCAGATTCTAAATATTTTTTACCTTTAGAAGATACTAATCAACTAAGAATACCTTTTAGTGCATTAAATGGTGTTGGTGAGGCTGTTATTGAAAAATTAATAGTTGAAAGAAATATCCATGAATTTATTTCGATTGAAGATTGTTGTAAGCGTACAGGATTAAATAGTGCTCAAATTAATGAATTTAAAAAATATAATGTTTTTAATGGTTTAAATGAAGAAAATCAATTAACATTATTCTAATAAAAAATGCTGATGTTTAATAAATTCAGCATTTTTTTAAAAGATAATAAAGCGACTAATTAAAATAAAAAAGGTTACAATTACAAAAGCATAAGAGTTTATTTTTTTGATTAAAAATAATGGTATTGTAATGATTAGTAAAATATTATTAATTAGAATATCAATAAAATTAATTTGTTTAAAAATAATATAATCAATTAAAGCATTAGAAATTATCATAGTAATAATAAATGATATAAATTTTTTAAAAATTAATAAATAATAGCTTTTATATCCAATTCTAATGACTATTGGTTGTTCTATTGATAAATAAGAAATAATCATTTTTAATAAAAAATATACTTGTAATAAAATAATAGCTATTATAATAAATATAAAAAACGGATGATTATGGATCTCATATTTAAGCTTTAAATATAAATCATAATTTTGATTTGTATATAATTTTAATAAAAAACTTTCAACACTAACTACTAAAAACAAGCTAATCTCATTTAACATATTATGACCTCTTTTAGATACAATTATTATACAATATTTTAAAAATAAATAAAATTACTTTACATAATTAAAAAAACATGTTATAATTTTAACAAATTAGAGGAACTTATATTATAGAATACTATTAATATAAATTCTCTTTTATTTTATACATTTATATAATAGGAGGCGCTGATGTTTTTTTCATATTTTAAAAATTTTAATAAATATCGAATTATACTTTTGCTTTTTACTTTAATATTTGTTGTTATAAATGTGTATTATGTTTTTTATAATAAAAATTATAATGGATTGATGGAATATGATTTAGTGAATAATCATGTTTCATCTTCA
This sequence comes from Bacillota bacterium, assembly GCA_023387245.1. Classification (GTDB taxonomy): domain Bacteria; phylum Bacillota_I; class Bacilli_A; order Erysipelotrichales; family Erysipelotrichaceae; genus DUUI01. The sequence goes on from JAEWIH010000063.1 coordinate 7,447, forward strand.
GCATTATATTTATATTATGAAATTCAATCATCATTACACTCCATTGGTTATACAGTTTTAATTTTTATTTTAGTTTCTAATATATTTTCTAGTGATGTTTATATTTATAAATATACAAACTATAACTTTTTTTTAAAGTTAAGATCTAAAAATTATTATTTTATGACTTTTTTTCTAAACGCACTATTATCAGCTATGTTTTATTTATTAACTCAAATTATAATTTATTTAACTATTTGTTTCATTTATAAAACTCCTGATATTTTTACACATAGTGATAACATGGAAATATTAACTTTATTTTCAAATAATAAATTACATAATTTTTTATTTTATATTTTTTATTCTACCATTGGTTTTTCTTTATTTTCATCTTTATTATTTGTAGTTAAAATATTTATTAAAAATATATATGTTTATAGGGGAATAGGTATAATATTAGGCATATTATTAACAGTTATTCCTTCGATTATTTATACTAAATTATCTTTAAATTTAGTTTTTACTTTATGTAATCTTATATATTTACCAAATTTACTTAATCCAGGTATTCAATCTTTTAAAGGGATGTTCTTTTTTGATTCTGTATTTTTAAATTGGCTATTGGTTTGTTTATTTTATTCAATGATAATTTTTGTTTTATATTTTATTACTAGAAAAATGGAGCAAAAACATGGTTAGTTTATTTAAATTGTATTTTAATCTTAAATTAATGTTTTTAATTGTTATACTAATTCCATTTACATTATTAGTTACACCTAATCAATTAGTAACTATGTATACTTCTAGTAATTATATTTATATTTTTTTAAATATTCTTTATATTTTATTTTCTTATAAAAGAGTTAATAAATATTTTGAAATATCGAATGTTTTGATTATTAGAATCGGTAAAGAAAAATTTGAAAAATATAATTTATATTTGTCTTTAATATCAGTATTTCTTTATATTTTTTGGTTATATGCTTTTTTATTAATATTTTATCCAATTTATCCTGGATATGAAATTATTACATTATTATTTGGAATTATTAATTTATTCGTTATGTTGTTAATTGAATTTAGTATAATGACTAGAATTTATTTTCGATTTACTTTTATTTTCATTTTATTACCAGTAATGATTAATTTTATATATCGTTATTTATTTGTAATACCATGGGCAAGCAATTTTTTTAAATAATTTTAATAAATAAGGAGAAAAACTATGAATAATAAAGCAGTTATCAATATTAAAGATTTAGTTAAAAAATTTAAAACTAATATTGTTTTAAATAAATTAAATCTCGAATTAAGTCAAGGAGAATTAATTCATATTAAAGGTGCCAATGGGTGCGGTAAATCAACATTATTGAAAGTTATATGTGGGATTTTAGATAAAGATTCTGGAGAAATTAATATTAGTTCTAATGTTTATATTGGGGCTTTAATTGAAAATCCATCTTTTTTAGAATTTCATAATTTAAAATATAATTTAAAATTTTTATCAGATTTTAATCACAATTATGATGAACATAAAATTAAACAATTAGTATCTAACTTTGACTTAGATTTTAATAGTCGTCAACATTTACGTCATTATTCTATTGGTATGCGTCAAAAAGTAGGAATTATTCAAGCTATTATGGAAAATCAAAATGTTATTTTATTAGATGAACCAACAAGAGGATTAGATGATGAAAGTATTATTAAATTTATAAGTATAATTAATAATTTGATTTCTGAAAATAAATGTGTTGTAATTGCTTCACATGATAAGATAGATGGACTAAATTATAATCATAAATATATAATGAATGATGGAGTACTTTTTATTAATAACGATTAAAAATTTTATTATTAATCATTGAAATATAGTGATGTATTTGCTATAATGATTTCATTAAAAGGAGTGGGAAACCACTCCTTATATATTGCATAAGGAGAAATATGTTAGATTCTAAAGCTATTTTTGATTCTTTAAGTCCATTATTGACTAATCATCAATACCAATTACATGATGTTAAATGGTCAAATATAGGGCATAAAAAAATGTTAGATATATCTGTTAGTGATCAGCGGGGATATTTTGATTTAGATTTAGCTGAAAAAATTACACCTATTATTTCACAACATTTAGATGAAATTTTATCGGATGATCAAGAATATATTTTAAATGTTGGTTCTATAGGTGTTGAAAGAGTAATCCAAATAGAAAATCTTAATGATTATTTACAACAACCAATTTTAATTACTGATATTTTTCATAATCAACATATTGGTTATTTAGATAAGTTTGAAAATAATGAAATTGTTTTAAAGATAAAAAATAAAACACGATTTATTTATAAAACATTATTATTATCAGAATGTTTAGAAATTAAAACGACAATTATATTTTAATTAGGAGTAATCATGAAATTAAAAAATTTAATAACTGCTTTATCGGGAGTAGTTGAATCTAGAAATATTAGCGAAGATATTGTGATTGAGGCTTTAAAAGAAGCATTGGCTAAAGCATTAAGAAAAGAAATTGGTATTAATGATGCCTATGTTGATGTAATTATTGATCCAGATACTGAAGAAATTAAATTATATCAATGCTTTGATATTGTTGAAGAAGTTGAAGATGATGCTTTACAAGTTGAATATTCAGAATTAGAAAATAAAGAAGATTATCAAATAGGACAACAATATCGACTAGAATTTCCAATTCAAGATTTAGGTAGAAGTGCTGCCCAATTAGCTAAGCAAGTTTTAAAACAAAAAATTAGAGAAGCTGAAAAACAAGCTCTTTATGATGAATATATTGAAAAAAAATATGAACTAGTTGTTGGTACTATTGATTCTGTTGAAGAACGCTTTGTTTTAATTAATTTAGGCAAAGGCTTAGCGATGATGCCTAAAACTCAACAAATACCTGGAGAAGTATATAAAGAAGGACAATTAATAAGAGTTGTAATTATTGAAGTTAGTAAAGACACAAAAGGTGCTCAAATTATAGTTTCTCGTAGCGATGCCCATCTTGTTAAAAGATTATTTGAAAAAGAAGTTAGTGAAATTTATGATGGTAGTGTTGAAATTAAGGCAATTGCTAGAGATGCTGGTGAAAGAACTAAAATTGCTGTATATTCTAATAATCCTCAAATTGATCCAATTGGGGCATGTATCGGTAATCGGGGAAGTAGAGTTCAGGCGATTATTGATGAATTGAAAAATGAAAAAATTGATATTTTTGAATGGAATGAAAATCCAATAATATTACTTAAAAATGCTTTATCTCCAGCTGTTATTAGTGCAGTTTTTAGATTACCTGATCAAAAAGGATTAACTGTTGTTGTTGAAGATAAACAATTATCTTTAGCTATTGGTAAAAATGGCCGTAATGCTAAATTAGCAGTTAAATTAACTAAACAAAAAATTGATATTAAATCTATGTCTCAAGCCCTAGAGCAAGGATGGGATATTTATGGATTAATGCATCAGTTAGAAGAAGAAATTAAAGCTAAATTAGCACAAAAAGAACAAGAAAAATTATTGAAGCAACAACAAGAAATGCTTGAAGCTGAAAGTTTAATTAATGAAATAATTTTAGATAATGATAATATTGAAGAAATTGATAATGTCCAAAATTTAGATATTAATCCGCAATTAGAAACTACTAGTGAAGATAATGAAAAAGAAGTAGAACCAATTGTTATTGAAGAAAAAGTTAAAGAAGAACCGGTTGTAGAAACTAAACCTAAACTTACAATACGTCAAAGACAAGAATATGTGTCTAAGTTTGAAGAATTGGCGGATGCTTCTAAACCTAAAGTAGTTGATAATAAAAAGAAGAAAAAGAAATTTAATCGCGATGAAGATGATGATATTAAACGGATTAATAATGTTGAATTATTAAATAAATTAGGTTACTCTTTAAAACCGGTTTATACTGATGATGAATTAGCAGATTTAGATTATGATGATGATAATGATTGGGATGATGATATTGATTATGATGATTTCGATGATTATTATGAGGATTAATTAATGAAAAAAATTCCTTTAAGAAAATGTGTTGCTACTGGTGTTCTATTGCCTAAAAATCAATTAATTCGGGTTGTATTAAATAATAAGGGTGAAATATTTATTGATACTACTTCAAAACAAAATGGTCGTGGCGCATATTTGGCTAAAAATATTGAAGCGATAATGTTGGCTAAAAAAAATAAAGCTTTATCTCGATCATTAAAAACGAAAGTTCCTGATGAATTATATGAACAATTATGTCAGTATATCTCTCAATCATAATAGCCTTAAAACATTAGGTTTAGCTTATAAGGCACGTAAAGTAATTAGTGGTGAGTTGATTTATAAAAATTTTAAGCATATTAAATTATTATTTATTGCTAGTGATGCTTCAATAAAAACTAAGGATCGCTTATTAAAAAAAGCACATTATTATAAAATACCGGTTGTAGACAATTTTAATTGTAACCAATTAAGTATAGCAATTGGTAAAAAAAAGCGGGTTGCTGTTGCATTGATTGATCGTGAATTTTATCAAGCAATTGTAAAATATAGGGAGGATAGTCAATGAAAAAAAATATAAAAAAGACAAGTAATAACAATAATAAAAAAAATCTGATTCCAAAAAATAAACAAGAAAAAATAACCGAAATTACTTATACAAGTGATATTAGTGTTTTGGAATTATCTGAAAAAATTCAAAAAAATGCTTCAGATATTATTCGGATTTTATTTATGTTAGGACATGTTGTTACCATTAATGATAAATTACAAGACGATTTTGTTGAATTAATATGTATGGAATATGATATTAATGCTACAAAAATCGAAAATAAAGATGATCTTGATG
>JAEWIH010000070.1 GCA_023387245.1 Bacillota bacterium
CAATGGAAATTGCTCAAAATACTTGTGCGATTGTTCGTCGTCAAATTAATGAAATGTTTGGTAATGAAGTTGCTAATAAATTACGGATTCAATATGGTGGTAGTGTTAAACCAGATAATATTAAAGAATATTTAGAACAACCAGATATTGATGGTGCCTTAATTGGTGGTGCTTCATTAAAAACAGATTCTTTTATTGAGATTATTAATGCTTTAAAGTAAAATAGGATAAGGAGGAAAATAAAATGCCTATTATTATTGATGTATATGCACGCGAAATTTTAGATTCGCGTGGTAATCCAACTCTTGAAGTTGAAGTAACAACTGAATCAGGAAGTTTTGGTCGTGCGATGGTGCCTAGTGGTGCTTCTACAGGTGAAAGAGAAGCTTTGGAATTGCGTGATGGTGATAAATCACGTTATTTAGGAAAAGGTGTTTTAAAAGCTGTAGAAAATGTTAATGAAAAAATTGCTGATGCGATTGTTGGTTTTGATGTTCGCGAACAAAATGAAATTGATCGCGTAATGATCGAATTAGATGGTACTGAAGATAAATCTAATTTAGGTGCTAATGCTATATTAGGTGTATCGATGGCTTGTGCAAGAGCAGCTGCTGATTATAGTGGTTTACCATTATATAAATATCTTGGTGGATTTAATGGTAAAACATTACCAGTACCAATGATGAATGTTATTAATGGTGGTTCTCATGCTGATTCTAGTGTTGATTTCCAAGAATTTATGATTATGCCTGTTGGAGCTTCTTCTTTAACTGAAGCTATTAGAATGGGTGCTGAAACATTCCATGCATTAAAGAGCGTTTTAAAATCTATGGGCCATGTTACTGCTGTTGGTGATGAAGGAGGGTTTGCTCCGAATTTAAGTTCTAACGAAGAGCCTTTACAAGTTATTGTTCAGGCTATTGAAAAAGCGGGATATGTACCTGGTAAAGATATTGCTATTGCGATGGATGTTGCTGCTAGTGAATTTTATGAAAATGGAAAATATGTATTAGCTAAGAGTGGTGGACAAGTATTGACATCTGAAGAAATGGTTGATCTATTGGCTTCATTTGTTGAAAAATATCCGATTGTTTCAATTGAAGATGGTTTAAGCGAAAATGACTGGGATGGCTGGAAAAAATTAACTCAACGTCTTGGTGATAAAATTCAATTAGTTGGTGATGATTTATTTGTTACTAATACTAAAATATTAAGAGAAGGTATTGAAAAGGGTATTGCTAATTCAATTTTGATTAAAGTTAATCAAATCGGTACATTGACTGAAACTTTTGAAGCAATCGAATTAGCTAAAACACATGGCTATACAGCAGTAGTTTCTCACCGTTCTGGTGAAACTGAAGATACAACAATTGCTGATATTGCGGTTGCTGTTAATGCTGGTCAAATTAAGACTGGTTCTATGAGTAGAACTGATCGGTTAGCTAAATATAATCAATTAATTAGAATTGAAGATGAATTAGATACAGTAGCTATATATCCTGGTGCTAGTTGCTTTTATAATAAAAAATAAATTTAAAAGTCCTTTTTAGAAGGACTTTTTTAGAAAGGTAAATTGTTATGAAATTAAATAGAGAATTTTTGTCATTTTATTATGATCGAACAGAAGATTTCCCAGATTTAAAAATCGATTTGTCTAAAACGATGTTATTATTAGTTGATTTTCAAAATGAATTTTGTTTAGAAGATTTTGGTGAGGCATTAGGTTTTAAGCAACAAGGTGTTTGGGAAAAATGGAAACCTCATTATGATAATTTAAAAAACAGAACTATTCCTGCTGCGAAAAAATTGTTAGAATATTTTAGAAAAAACAATCTTTATGTTAGTTATGGACGAATTGCTTGTTTGCGTGAAGATGGTCTAGATCGTTCACCAGTTCAAAAAAGTGAAGGTTGGAATGGGATGTTGTTACCTGTTGGTAGTTTTGGAGCAGAGATGGTTGAAGATTTATTGCCAATTAAAAATGAAATAGTAGTTAATAAGACTACTGATAGTGTTACTACTGGAACTAATTATTTACAAATTTTACATCATATGGGAATAGAAACTGTAGTAGTTGCTGGTTTAGTTACTGATCAATGTGTAGCATCGACAGTGCGTGGTTTGGCCGATGCCGGATTACAAGTAATTACGGTAGAAGATGCTTGTGCTGCTCCTGATATGAATTTACATAAAGCAGAATTAACGATTATGAATGTTATTTATACTTATGTTTTAAGTTTAGATGAAACATTAGCTCTATTAGAAAAAAGTAAATAAACAAATAAACGGAATGTAATCATTACATTCCGTTTTTTAAGATTTTATTTGTAAAATTATTTAGCTTTTCCTTGGTTAGCTACACTAGCCATTTTAGCAGCTAATGCATCTTGATCACCTAAGTAATATTTATTAATTACTTTAAAATCATTATCAAATTCATAAACTAATGGTACTCCAGTAGGGATATTTACTTCCATTATTTCATCAGCACTTAAGTTTTCAAAATATTTAACTAATGCTCTAATCGAATTTCCATGAGCAGCAATCAATACTCGTTTGTTAGCTAACATTTGTGGCTTAATTTCTGATTCAAAATAAGGAACAGCTCTTTCAATAGTTTCTTTTAAACTTTCAGTTAATGGTAAGTCGTTTTTGTTTTCATATCGATATTGTTCCTGATTTTTTGGATTTCGATCATCATTTTCTTCTAATGCCGGAGGCATAATATCAAAAGATCTTCTCCATATTTTAACTTGATCTTCACCATATTTAGCAGCTGTTTCCGATTTATTTAATCCTTGTAAAGCACCATAATGTCTTTCATTTAATTTCCATGATTTAACTACTGGTAAGTATTCGCGATCTAATTGTTCTAGTATATGATTTAGAGTATGGATTGCTCTTTTTAAATAACTAGTATAACAAATATCAAAATCATAACCAGCTTCTTTAAGCAATTTACCACCTTCTTTAGCCTCTAAAACTCCTTTTTCAGATAAGTCGACATCAGTCCAACCAGTAAATAAATTTAATTTATTCCATTCACTTTCGCCATGGCGAACTAAAACTAATTTCATCATATTTGTATCTCCTTTTAACAATTAAAATATAACATAAATTGACATTAATTTGAATAGTAATTATTCAACGTGAATAACAGATTTTTAATTTATAAATATTAAAAAATTTAATAATATATTATGTAAATTTTAGTTTGTTTAATTGTCGGGATTTAATAGCCAAAAAATACTAAATGTGCTATTATAACAAAGCGGGTGTAAATATGAATAAGAAGATACGTGTTAAAAGGCAATTTGTTGCGATGTTTAATTTAATTCTTTTTTCTTTATCAATATGGTTTGTTGCTGTTAGTATTCAAGAGGTTGTTAATTATCAACAGCTTAGTAAACAATATGCCAGTGCACAAATAAATTTAAGTAAAGAAAAAAAGAATAATGATATTTTAGCTTCACAAAGAGTGAAGTTATCAGATCCTGAATATTTAAAAGAATATGCTAGGGGTAATTTTATGTTATCGGGTTCTGATGAACAAATTTTTGTATTACCTTCAAATAGATAATTGAGATTTTATTAATCGATTATGATTGATAAAATTTTTTTTACTTGTTGCTAAAGTATTTATATATCACCGCAAGCGTTTTTAAATCTTTAATTTTATTATTATTTAATAAATCCAGTAGTTCGGATTTATTTTTTTTAACTACCACTAATTCTTCATTAGCATCTAATTGTGGTGTTTGTATATATTTAGCCTTACAATAATAACAATGAATAACTTCACTTAAATAAGCAGGACTTGGATAATATTCACCAATATATTGCCAATTATAGCCCTCATAACCAGTTTCCTCTAACAATTCTCTCTTAATTGCATCTAAAGGAGTTTCATCTTTTTCTAGTTTTCCGGCTACTAATTCTAAACAATAATCTTTAATTCCATAGCGATATTGTTCCACTAATAAAAATTGATCTTGTTCAATTTCTGCCAACACACATACGCCTCCTAAATGACAAACATAGTCAAAAGTAGTTTTTTGCTTTTTGTTAATTATTTCAACTTCGTCTTGATAAATAGTTACTACTTTTCCTTCATAAATCTTTTTTTGTGATAATGTTTTAATCATAAGTTTTCTCCTTATTATAAATTATATTATTAAATTTTATGATTACAATACATCAACAATGAATTAATGATATAATGTCTTTGGAGTAAGATATTATGAAAAAAGGTTTATTTGTTACATTTGAAGGTCCTGATGGTAGCGGAAAAACGACTATTTCGAAAGCAGTTTATCAATTGTTACTAGATAATGATTATCCAGTCGTATATACTCGTGAACCAGGAGGAATTACAATTTCTGAAAAAATTAGAGATATTATTTTAGATCCTTTGCATAAAAATATGGATTACTGGACCGAAGCTTTATTGTATGCGGCGGCTAGAAGACAACATGTTGTTGAAAAAATTATGCCAGCATTAGCGAAAAATAAAATAGTTATTTGTGATCGTTTTGTTGACTCTTCACTAGCATATCAAGGGGTAGGTAGAGATTTAGGTATTGATGCAGTTTTAGAAGTTAATAAGATTGCGATTGATAATCGTTTTCCAGATTTAACGATTTATTTAGATGTTGATGTTGATTTAGGGTTAAAACGTGTTAATTTCCGTAAATCACAAGATCGTTTAGATTTAGAAAGCCAACAATTTCATTTGAAAGTATTTAATGGTTATCAACAAATTAAAGAAATGTATAAAGATAGAATGCTGGTATTTAATGGCAATTTAGATATTTCAACTTTAAGCCAACAAATTTATTCCTCAATTATATTAGAAATAAAGAAACGAGAAGCTGATGAATAATTCATTTATTACAACTATTACTAATGCTTATAATAATAATTGTTTAAGCCATGCATATTTGTTAGAAGGAAATGTTTTAGATAATAGTATTTACTTTTTAGTATCAGGATTTTTAGGGGCATTGGCTAATGAAGAAATAATTACACAATTAAAAAACAGAAACATTCCAGCAGTTATTTGGTTAGATGGTAAAGTGAATGGAATTAAAAAACAGGATATAGTTAATATTATTAATCACATATCTTTATCGGGCACTAAAATTTGTATTTTGGAAAATGTTGACTTAGCATCAACTTCAGCTCTTAATTCATTATTAAAAGCATTAGAAGAACCGGATAATAAAAATGTTAAATTTTTATTAACTACTAGCAATAAAGACAATGTGTTAGAAACAATTATTTCTCGTTGTCAACTTTTTTCAATTGAGGATGAGTCTGCTATCGAATATAGTGAAGAAATTAGTAATATTGTTGTTCCTTTACTAGAAGCTATTTATAATAACAATAAATATTTAGCTCTAAGCCAATTATCATTATATAGTCAGTATGATGATGAATTTTTGTTTGAAATAATTAATTATTTAATTTTAAAAATTCATGAATATTTATACAAAAATCCGAGTATTAATTTAAGTATTTGGTATGTTAATTTAGTAGAACTGAAACAAGAATTTAATTTTAATATTGGATCAAACATTTTATTAGCCAATTGTATTTGTCAAATATTGGAGGCATTAGATGAAAATTCAAAATAGTTTTACTAGTGATGTTGCGACATTATATATCGTTCCTACTCCGATTGGAAACTTATTAGAGATGAATCCGCGTGCGATCGAAATTTTAAAAATGGTGGATTATATTGCTTGTGAAGATACAAGAACTACAAAAATACTTTTGGATCATTTTAATATTAATACTACTACTATTGCTCATCATTCACATAATCAAGAAGCTAGTATTAATGGTATTTTAAATTTACTAGCAAACAATTGTAATATTGCTTTAGTTAGTGATGCCGGCTATCCACTAATTTCCGATCCTGGTAATATGTTAGTCAATGCGGTTATTAATAGCGGTTACTATGTTACTAGTGTTTCTGGTCCTTCGGCTACTTTAAATGCGTTAGTTGTTAGTGGCTTAGTGACACAACCATTTTGTTTTTATGGTTTTTTACCGACTAAACAAAAACAAATTATTAAAATTTTAGAAAATATTAAAAACAATCCGATGACTTATATTTTTTATATTTCCGTTCATGATTTATTCAATCATTTAAATATAATTTATAAGTGTCTTGGTGATTGTCAAGTAGCTTTAGTTAGAGAAATGACTAAAAAATTTGAACAAATATTAAGGGGTAATCTTAGTGAATTGTTGGAATATGATATTACTTTAAAAGGTGAATTTGTTTTAGTTTTACATATCAATAATAATAGTAATACAGTTGATAATGATTCAATGGTTTTAGAAATAAAAGAGATGATTAAAAAAGATTGTTATAAAAAGGAGATTATTAAATATATTGTAGATAAATATAAAGTGAATAAAAATTATGTTTATGATATTATTAATGATCTAGAGGTGTAATATGATTTTAAAGTGTCCTGTTTGTCAACAAAAATTATATGTAAAAAATAATTTATATGCCTATTGTAATCAAGGACATCATTATGATTATAACAAGTATCACATTTTAAATTTAGCTCTTAGTCAAAAACGCCGTTTACAAGGTGATGATGATATTATGTCGGTGGCTAGACATAATTTTTTGATAGCAGATTATTATTTACCACTAATAGAAGTAGTGTCGAAAGTGCTAAAAAATTATCCGATTAAAAACATTGTTGATTGTGGTAGTGGTCAAGGTTATTATTTAGATTATTTATCAAAAAATTTAAATGTTGCTAGTGATAATTGTTATGCTTTTGATTTAAGTCAAAAACTTTTAAGATTAGGTCAAAAACATTATAAACAATATCATTGGATAGTAGCGAATATTAAAAAATTACCAATTATTAATAATTGTGCTTCTTTAGTATTGAATGCTTTTGTGCCATTATTTTTAGACGAAATGATTAGAATTTTAGAATTAGGTGGTTATTTAGTAGTTATTGATGTTGGTTATCATCATTTATCAAAATTAAAAACAATATTATATCCTCAAGTTATTTATAATCAAGTTTCTGAAATTGTTTGTCCGAATTTAAAGCTGTTACATTATTTAAATTCTGAATTCAATATTGTACTTAACCAACAACAACTACAAAATTTGTTAATGATGACACCATATTATTATCGGACTGAAAAAAAAGCTATTGATAAGTTAAAAACTTATAATAGCTTAGAAATAGATTGTCATTTTGTAGTCCGGATTTTTCAAAAGATTATTTAATATATTTTTTATCTAATGAACATAAATATCCAAATACTAACATATATGATAATAAAGAAGAACCACCATAAGAAATTAATGGTAGAGTTATTCCGGTAATTGGTAATAATCCAATTACCATTCCAATGTTTTGAATTTGTTGATAGGCTAAAATTCCAACTAATCCAGCAATTATGTAGCGAGTAAATTTGTCGTTACAATTAATTGCTTTTTTTATTAAATAAAAATTAAATGATATACATAGTCCACATGTAATAATTGCGCCAACAAAACCGAAAGTAGTACTAATAGTAGAAAAAATTAAATCGGTATGCGGTTCAGGAATACTAATGCTAAAATCAGGACTAATACCTAATAAATGACCTGCACCAATGGCAGTTAATGAGCGATATAATTGATAGCCGTATGTTGTTTGATATTTAGTAGTATCTAACCAGCCATAAAATCGATTTAGTTGATAATCTTGTTTAAAAAATATTTTTAAAATGCCGGGGTTAAAGTAGTAGAAAAATAAAATGAAACCAAGCATTAAAAGAATGATAGTAATAATAATAACAAACCAACGTTTTTTTACACCACCACAAAACAACATAAAAAATAAACTAATTATAATAATGATTGGGATACCGGTATCTGGTTGTAAAACATTTAAAACTAATGCCGGGATCACATATTTTGATAGTTTGAAAAATAAAAGTAAATCATCACGGATTGTATATTCTTGTTTATTTTGATTATGTTCATCAATAATGGAAGCACTAATAAAAAGCAGACTAATTTTCATAAATTCACTTGGTTGAAAAGAACCAAGAAAAGGAATTCTAATCCAGGCATAAATACCTTTTGTTTCTTTGATAAATATTTGAATAAAGCGATTTTGATTTAGGGGAGGTATAAATCTAATAATTATTAACAATGCTAGAGCTCCTAAAAGCGGCCAATAAATTTTTTTCATAATGTTTATAATAGTTTCTTTGTCAAGTTTGACTAAACATATAATGACAATAAAAGAGATTATATACCAAATAGATTGAGTAAATGCTAGTGATGTAGTTTTAAAATAGGTGAATTTTTGGGCATTATAAATAGCAATCACGCTGATAATCATAAAGCCGCTTAAAAATAAGAAAATTTTGTAATTACCTAAAATCGCTTTAATTTTATCTAATTTCATCTTTAATCTCCTGTAATCGTAATTATAG
>JAEWIH010000078.1 GCA_023387245.1 Bacillota bacterium
TGCCGTACCAGAGTCTGAAGCAATTCGATGCTCAATACCAGTACCAACAAATGGTGCATGCGGTTTTAATAAAGGCACTGATTGCCGTTGCATATTAGCACCCATTAATGCTCTAGAAGCATCATCATTTTCCAAAAATGGAATACAAGCAGTCGCTACCGAAACAATTTGCATCGGAGAAACATCCGCCAACTCAACTTGTTCTCTAGGTAATAAAATATTATCGCCTTTATAACGAGCCACAACTTGCGCATTAACTATTTCACCACCAACTACTTCATTAGCAGGAGCAATTACATAATCTAATTCATCATCAGCAGATAAATAAACAACATCCTCAACAACTTTATTATCAATAACTTTACGATAAGGTGTTTGAATAAAACCATACTCATTCACTCTACCATAAGAAGTTAAATTACTAATCAAACCAATGTTAGGACCTTCCGGTGTTTCAATTGGACAAATTCTACCATAGTGAGAATTATGAACATCTCGCACTTCATAACCAGCCCGATCTCTAGACAAACCACCAGGACCAAGAGCCGAAATTCTTCGTTTATTTGTCAACTCGGCTAACGGATTAATTTGATCCATAAATTGCGACAACTGACTCGATGTAAAGAAATCTTTAATCGCTCCCATTAAAGGTCGATTATTAGTTAATGTTTTTGGTGATAAAGTCGCATTATCAGCAATCGAAATCCGATCACTAATTGTTCTTTCCATCCGATTTAGACCTGTTCTAAACTGATTTTGAATCAACTCTCCAACCGTTCTAATCCTCCGATTACCAAGCATATCAATATCATCTTCATGACCGATATTATCCATTAAATTAAAATAATAAGAAAAGAACGCATAAATATCACTCATAATAATCGTTTTCTTAGTAACAAACGGATCAACACCCAACACTTTAACGACATTACCTTGATCAGACTCTACATGTAACTGTTGCACAAAAGAACCAATAAAGACTAATTCTACTTCACCACTATCAACCGCATTAACAATTGCCTGTTCTTGACCGTGGTTAAATTTATATTTTGATATCATTGGAACATGTAAATTAACGACTAAATTACCATCATTATCCACTAAATCTTGATCATCAACTAATACTTGAGTCAATGTATATAAATTTGTTCCATATTTTAATACTGATTTAACGTTTGATTTATTAACAACTACCCGCTTAGCCCCAATTCCAGCAAAAATTGAAACTTGTTCTATCTTATTTTTAATAAATTTCTTAATTAATGACGCACTTAAAACAGTACCAGCAACATAAATTTCATCATCGAATTCAACATCGCTAGCCAAAATCCGATCAACTAGTAATTTATTTGATTTCAAATCAACTTTTATAATATCTGGAAATGAAAAATTATCATCTAAAGGTAAAATTATTGAATTAACACCTTGAGATAAAGTATCAATTAATAAATCACGCTCTTTGCGATGGATAATAGTTCCCTTTTTTAAAACGGTTGTCTTTTTATTATCAACAATATTATCTAATATTTTGTTTTCAAAAGCACGATTAGCTAATCCTAATTTTTTACCAACTTTATAACGCCCTGCTTTATGTAAATCATAACGTCGATAATCCAAAAATTTAGCTTTCATCAATGTATAACAAGCTTCTAATGGCGGATTTTCTTCAGCACGTTGATTATCATAAATAGCATATAATGCCTGATTTTGATAAGCCGTTTTATCGACATATAAAGTGTTAACTATTTCTTCGTAACGGCCAAAAATAGCAGTATATAATAAAATGTAATGATTTAAATACGGACGAGACAAATCAGAATCTAACATTAAATCTTTATTAACCTCTAATCCAAAAGCCTCTAAAAACTTAATGAACTCTTCTTCACTATTCTCACCCACAAACATATCTTCACTAAAAGCCAACCCTAATGCTTTAAAAAATGTTGTAGCATGTAAGATACGCTTGCGATCAATTTTTAAATTTATAATTCTTCCCGTATTAGTTTTAGGGGTTGAACTTAGTAATTCCAACCACGTACCACGGCTAGGAATAAACTCCGCATTAAAAATTTCACTTTGATTTTTATCATCACGTTCAATACTATAATAAGCACCTGGTGAACGAACAATTTGAGAAACAATAACCCGTTCTGCACCATTAATAATAAATGTACCTGTTTCAGACATTAATGGAAAATCGCCAAAAAATACTTCTTCACGTTTAACAATCACTTCACCAGTGGACTTATCCATAATCTCAAGCTCCATGATTGCCCTTAAAGGAGCACAATAAGTAGCTTCACGATTTTTACATTCACTAACACTGAATTTTGGTTCATCAAACTTATAACTAACAAAACTCAATTTAACAGTTTTACTTTGATTTTGAATTGGATACATCTCCTCAAAGACTTCTCTCAATCCTTCCTTTAAAAGCCATTCGAAACTTGAAGTTTGAATTTCAGTTAAATCTGGTAAATCTAATTTACCTGAAATTTTAGAGTAGTTACGACGCGCATTTTTCTTTTCATCATACTCAATACGATATGGTAATTTTTCTATCATAAGGCCGCCTTTCTTAATACACAAACACAAAAAGAGGATAATGTTCCCCGAATTTTTTTGTCTATTATGCAATTTATTATACTACCACAAAATTATAGTAAAGTAAATGTATAATTGATTTTTTTCATAAATAAATAAAATTATGTTATTATTTGATCATAATAAAGGAGAATTTAAATAATATGAAACAATTAATTTGTCCTAATTGCCAGAAAGTATTCAAAGTTGACCAAGACCAATATTCATCACTTTTAGCCCAAATTAAAAATAATGAATTTAAAAAAGAACTATCTACTCAATTACAAATAAAAGAAAATGAATATCAACAAAAAATTATCGATAAAGACAACCAAATAAAATTGCTAGAAGCTAATTTAAATTTCAGTCATCAAGAACAATTATTTAAACTAAAAAAAGAAATTCAAGACTTAAAAACTATTATTAATAATAATGATTTAATTAAACAAAATGAAATCACCCAAGAAAAATTAAAACAGCAACAAACAATTCAACAACTAGAAGCAACTATTAACAACCTAAAACTAGAAAACATTAAACAAGATGAGCTACACAAATTACAAATAAAAGCCAAGGACGATGAAATACAACAAATTCAAGACTATAAAGCCAAAACATCCATCAAACTAATCGGTGAAGATTTAGAGCAGCATTGTTATAACCAATTTATGAAATTAAAACAAGATGGTTTAATTTCTAGCCATTGTGTTCTAGAAAAAGATAATGACGCCATAATGGGCACTAAAGGCGATTTTATTTATCGTGAATATGACCATAATCAAAATGAAATTTTATCAATTATGTTCGAAATGAAAAATGAACAAGACAGTTCTAAAAATAAACAAACAAATGAATCTCATTTAGCTAAATTAGATCAAGATCGCCAACAAAAAAAATGTGAATATGCTATATTAGTTTCTATGCTCGAATTAGATAATCCGCGCTTTGATGGCATCGCCGATATGTCATATATTTATCCAAAAACTTATGTAATTAGACCGCAATTTTTTATACCAATTATTGGTATTTTAAGAAACGCCAATCAAAATGCGATTAAATATAAACAAGAATTAATTAAAGTTAAACAAGAAGAAATTGATGTAACAAATTTTGAAGAAAAATTATTCCAATTTCAAAACGAATTCAATAAGAAAGTATTATCTGCTAGTAATAAATTTCAAACAGCAATTGCTGACATTGATAAATCGATTAAAGCTTTAGAAAAAGTAAAACAAAATTTATTAAGTTCACAAAAACTACTAGAACAAGCTAATAATAATGCCACTAAATTATCTATTAGAAAATTAACTCATAATAATAAAACTATGAGCCAAAAATTTAAAAATATTAATAAAGACTAAACAAAAATAATGCCTTAAATTAAGGCATTATTTTTTAAATATAGCACTAACAACTTCAATCACCATTTTATTAGAAACACTATATAATATTTCATTGCGATGACGATCGCTATCAACTACTCTAGCCATACGCAATTTAGCCAAATGTTGCGATACATTAGCCTGCGGTTCTTTAGTATGTTTAATTAAAGTCGTAACATTAGATTGACCATGTTCAACTAAATAACGAACTATTTTTAAACGTAAAGGATGAGCTATCGCTTTTAATATCGTACAATTTTGACTCAACGATTGACTAACTTTCATACTTCACTTTACTCCTTTGCATAGTTGTCGAAATAGCCTTGAATAAATACGATTGGAGTCCCCTTATCACCACTACCAGAAGTCAAATCGCATAATGAACCTATTAAATCTGTAATCTGTCTAGGTGTCGTACCTAAACGACTATCATCATTAATAACTCTTTCTCCCTTAGCTAAAATCATTTCTTTCATTTTTAATTCTAAAGCATTACCTTCTAAATCACTAAGTAGTGTATCAGCTAAATATTTAATTTTTAATTCATTAGGCTGACCAACAAGACCACTAGTAAATCCAGGAGAAACTACAGGATCAGCTAATTCCCATATATGACCAACCGGATCTTTAAAAGCTCCATCTCCATATATCATAACCTC
>JAEWIH010000011.1 GCA_023387245.1 Bacillota bacterium
CCATAGACTTGATGTTGTATCAATATCATTAATTTCTTCATTATTTAAAGCTTTTATTAATATATCATCACTTAAATTAAAACCATCATATAAAAAATGACAAATACCATTTTTTTCAAAAAGTGAAATTTTATTTAAACCATTTAGTACCCGGCCATCAAATACATTAGTCGAATACTGATCTTGAAATAGTAAAAAAGGATCTTTTCGACTTTCTTCTACCATTGAATAAACTTTATAAGATTCTAAATTTAAATTTAATTCTTGACAATAACTATCCAATAATAAACGGCGACTTGATGAAATAATTTGATGCCCAAAAATAGGAACAACGACTTTATTTACTAATTTCTTACCAATAATTAATAACTCATCTAATGTTAACTCTCTAGCCAAAACTACATAATCTGCACCATAATCTAATAAAATTTGAATATCGGCATGATTAGTCATAGTAGTATTTGTATTAATAATAATTAATAACTGATTATTATTATCTCTTAAAGACTTTAAAATACCAAAATCAAAAATATAATAACCATCTACTTTATCAGCATAATTATTTAAAAATAATAAACATTCATCAATCTCATCTTCAAATAAAAATCTATTAACTACTAATAAACATTTCTTATTAACTCTCTTAACATTTTTAATAGCAGCATCTAATTCTGATATCGACAATAAACGATCATTCATACAAGAATATTTATCATAATATAATAAAAATGTATCAGCATCAGATTCTAATAGCTCAAATGAATAATCAACAATTTTCATATTATCTCCTTTTGTTTTAATAACTTAATAATTGGTAATAATAACAAACATAAAATTAACATAATCGAAAAAATTAACGTATTTTCATTAATACCACCAAAGAAACTTAAAATAATATTATATATTTTATCACCAAAAAAAATCCCAATCGCAAACAATGTTTGAAATAATACCATCGAAATTTCTTGATATTTAATATCAAAAGTGGCTAGTGCTAAACCAATTAAAGAATTATAAGTTAATCCATAACTAAATCCAGCTAAAATAGAACTAAAAAATAAAATTAAAGAATTGAAATTAAAAATCAAAATTAATAAATAAATAGCCTCTAGTCCAATTCCTAAAAATAATATTTGATACATTGAAAATTTCTTTAATAAATATATACCTGTTAATACACCAGCAAATAATTGTGAAAAAGAAAATAAAAAATCGGAATAAGCAACTAAAAATGCGCTCATTTTAATTAATGGAGATTGAAAATAAGTAATTAAATTACTGCCAGAAGTCGAAAATTTAATTAAAGAAATAATAATTCCAATAAATCCTAATATCCAAATAGAGAACTTATGACTTATATATTCAAAATGTTTAGTAGTAATTTTACGTTCACTATTCAGCCTTTCTTTAACAAAAAATAAAAAGATTATCGCAATTATACAAATAATACTAGAAATAAACCATAATGCTGGATAATTTTGATTATTATCTTCTGTTAATGCATATTGGAATGGCGACATCATAAATTCTGCTAACAATGGCGCAATCGATAAAATAGAAACACTAATCATTGTATCTTCTTTTTTAAAGCTTTGAGCAAACAAAACATTAAATAGTGATAACATCGATCCGCCAATTCCAAGCATTAAAGAATTAAAAAATAAAGAATTATAACCAGGAGTTATTAAAACAAAAATATTTGAAATTAATAATAATAATAGTCCTGTCGAAATCATTATTTTTTTAGATTTAAAAATGTCTGAAATATAAAAGACACCAAATCTAGCAAACAAAGACATTAAACCATAACCACTAGCAATACTAGCAGCTAATTGACTACCTAATCCTAATCCTCCTAAATTACTATCAAATAACGCATAACTTTTACGATAAGCACGGATAATTATATTAGCAGACCAAAATAAAATTAATAATAAAATAATAAATACTTGATATTTAGTTAAATGATATTTTTTAATTAAATAAATCATCATCACAAAACTAATAACTATTGATAAAATATATATTAATGTTTTAATTTCCATGCAAAATATTATAGCACATTCAATAATTTTTTTGCTATTATATTAATCGGAGGAAAAATATGGAAACTATAAATATTAAAATTAACACTTTAAATTCAAGCATTGAATTAGAACTATATCCTAAACTAGCCCCAATTACTGTTAAAAACTTTACTGAATTAATAGAAAAAGGCTTTTATGACGGATTAATTTTTCATCGAGTAATTAAAAACTTTATGATTCAAGGCGGGTGTCCTTTAGGAAATGGAACTGGTGGTCCTGGCTATAATATCGTTGGTGAATTTAAGAGTAATGGCTATAATAATGAGCTAAAACATACTCGAGGCGTTATTTCTATGGCCAGAGCATATGACCCTAATTCTGCTGGTAGTCAGTTTTTTATTATGCATCAAGATGCACCTCATTTAGATGGTCAATATGCGGCTTTTGGAAAAGTGATTTCTGGTATGGAAATTGTTGATCAAATTGCGAATGCTAAAACCGATTATAATGATAAACCAATAGAAAATATAACTATCGAAAAAATATTGGTAGTAGAATGAAAAAATATATATTGTTTAGCGATTTAGATGGTTCATTACTAGATGATTCACAATTAATTGATAAAAGTGTTTATACTAAAGTTGAAAATTTTATTAAAAACAATATTTTTATTATTAATACCGGAAGATCGTTGCCATTAGTTTATCCAGTTTTAAAGCAATTACCACAATTAAAATATGTTAGTTGTTTAAATGGAGCATTAATTTATGATTTAGCAAACAATAAACCACTTAATGAAGAATTTATTAGCGAATCCCAACAACAGCTAATTCAAAATTTTCAAACTAATTATCTAGACTGTTTATGGATTCAATTTCATCAAACTGGTATTTATTATGTTGGGGATCGAAAATTAAATTTAAAATATGTTGATGATTATTATCCTGATTTAATTTCGACCCCTCAAAAAATAACTCCATTTTCATATAAATGGTTAATTTTAAGTAATAATGTTGATACTATTTCTAAAATTAGAAGCGAATTATTAACACTTGATAATACAATTAATTGTTTTAAATCTGGTCCTAAATCACTAGAAATTAATCCAGTTAATATTAATAAAGCATTTAGTATCAACTATTTTAAAAATCTTTTTAGTGATCATATAACCATAGGTTTTGG
>JAEWIH010000054.1 GCA_023387245.1 Bacillota bacterium
GCATAGAAATAAACTACCGTTGTTTCCTTAGCCTCAACATTACCAGTTGCTTTTCCGGAAGTAACTTTTCCGGCCTCAAAACCAGGTTCTTGTGGTCTAGGATTAGTAGTATAAGAATCACCTATATTTTGACCTTGTTCCTCTAAATATTCAACAACAGTCTTACTATCTTCATAAACATGCACTACCTTAACAAAGCCCTTTGGACTCTCTTGTCTCTTATAAACAATCACAACCTCTTTCGCATTTTCAGTTATTAAAACTTTATCTTCTTGCTCTGGAAGTCTAGTATACGTAGTACCATCATTAGTCATAGTTAATTCAGAATTAATAGCCTTTTCCTCACCAACATTACCAGAAATTTGTTTTCTACCAAGTTCCTTACCATCAGTATCAATAAACTTAACTGGCACACTAACCTCTTTTGGCTGAGACGGTATTTTTCCATAAAAATATACTACAGTCGTTTCTTTTTCAACTACACTACCATTTGCTTGCCCAGCAGTAACAACTCCAGCCTTAAAACCTGGTCTTTCTGGCTTAGGACTAGTCTGATAGTTATATCCAATATCATGTCCATTAGGATCAAGATACTCAACCTCAGTAACACTATCCTCATAAACATGAACTACCTTAACATAACCCTTCTTAACATCTTTCTCATTATAAATAGCAGTTACAAGATTATCGCCCTCATGAACAGTTATTGATGCAGGAGCATGAACTTTTTTATATTTTTTACTATTATCATTATTAGAAATTTCATCCTCAACAGAAACTGTATATTCACTACCAATTTCCTGTAACTCAGTCACCTCAGTCTTCTTAATCAATTCGCCACTCGATCCATGTCTATACTCAATAATTACTTTCCCCTTAGGATCCTCTGTCTGAGTACCAACACTAACAGTTGATTTTTCAGTTTCTTTATCTCCACCAGGAACAGGCACTTCAGGATCAACTACTTCTGGACCTGGAGGAATAACTCCTGGATTAGGCGGAGTTAACTTAGGAGTCAAACTCCATACCCCAATAAAATGATTCTTTTTATCATATTCTGTTGTATGATTACCTGTTTTATGCAAAGTTTCATCATCTACAGTTTTCCAACCTTTAAAAGTATATGTGCCTTCATCTGTTTCAACTTCTCCTAAGTCACTAAGATTAACACTAGTACCTTTTAGTGCCTCTGGATTATCTTGTGGCTTTTTAGCCATTACCTTTTCTGGTAATTTATCTTTTTCAGCCGGTTTATCTTCTCGAATAAATTCATATTTAATGGGTGTTTTTAACTCTTCTATCTTAATTATTAATCTACCTTTTATGTTAACAGGACTACTAGGATTTATATCATCCTCTACTTTATTTATTTGATATAACTGTGTATTAGTTAGCATTTTTACAAAGAACCTATTCACAATAAGAAGTTTATTTTTATCTATTTTCCAATCTGGTGTTATATCCACTGGTGTTTCAAATAATGCTTCAGTTCCCATCATATTAAAGTTTTGTAATTTTTCATCTGTATATTTGAATATGGCTTCTGGCGATACATCTTTACCGTCTATTGTATATTTAAAATCTAAATCACTAGTTAATATAAATCGTTTCTTATTATTCTGTGGATAAGTAACTTCTAAATAACTAGTTGGATCATTAACCTTTGGCATAGTAAAAGTTATATTATTAAATTTTGATTCGCCATTTAATAAATCTTGCTTTATATAGTCTTCTCTGTCATTTAAATATTGAGTAGCATATTTTAAAGCCTCGATTATCCCTTCACGCAAAGTTTTTTTCTCTTAAAAAATAATACATAAAATGAAGTTTATTGTGAGCAGGGTTGACAAACAATGGATTTTCAGTGCCCTTTATTACTTTTTCATGGCCTAATGGACCTTCGGATTCTGAATCTATTTTATCAAATGTCACATCATAATTTGTATAAACATCTTTTAAAGGTAAAAAAGTTTTATCAGCATAAGTTTTTTTGTTTATTTTCTGAATTTTCGTTTTTTCTTTTCTATCCTTCAATCCTTTCGAAAGATCTACTCCTTCAAATTTTATATCATATGTAACTATAATCCGTGGTACCCCTTCGGCAGCTTTCACCTGTGTCGAAGGTATTATCATCGTTATTAACATTACCATCACACAAAATAGTTTTAATATTTTTCTTTTCATATTTCCTCCCCCTTTTATATACAAAATATTAAAGGTAACCTTAATGTGAAAAGATTATATAAATTATATATAGTGTTTTCACATATTAATACATAGTCATTATACACCCCCCCCACTTGATTTTCAAGTTTTTAAAATGCTTTTAGAAATTATGTATTAAGTGTTAGTAAAAGAAAATGTCTCAAAAATTTTCTAAAACAAAAAAAGCTAAAATATCAATGTATTTTAGCTTGTATTTAACTTTTTAAGACATTTTCCCTTACTAATAGTCCCATCAATCCTTATTCACTAAATAAGCACCACCACTCAAAATAATAGCACCACCAATAAAATTACCAACAGTAACCACCAGCAATTGACAAATAATTAAACCTAGCGAAAAATCAGCACCAGCCATTAAAGCCGCCGGAAAATAAAACATATTCGCCACACAATGATCAAAGCCCAAAACAATAAACAACATAATAGTAACATACATCATCACTACCTGAGCCAAATGATCCTTAGTCTTATAAGCCAACATTACTGCACCAGCCACCAAAATATTACAACCAATGCCCTTAACCAACCAAGCCAAGACGCCAGCATGTAATTTATAATCAGCCATGGCAATTAATGCCTCTTTATTAACCCCATTATAAGCATGAGCCAAATATAACAATCCAGCCACTAACAAAGCCCCAACCAAATTAAAAAACCACACAATTACCAAATTTCGATATAATTGAAAATTAGTAATCGCTTTTTTCCAATTAGCCAAAACTAATAAACAATTACCAGTAAACAATTCACCCTGTAATTCAATAACTAAAATTAAACCAACCGGAAAAACTAAACCCATCACCAACTTAGACAAGCCCGAAGGCAATATATTAGCACTAGCAACCAAACTACCCCAACCAGCAAGTCCAATAAATCCTCCAGCAAACATCGCCAAAATCGCCGTCTTAAAAAAGCAATTTCGACACTTAACACTACCCTTATCCACGCAATTATCAATTATCGTCTTCATTAACTACCCAACACCATCCTATACATCGACATATACAAATGAGCCGACTTCTTCCACGTAACATCAACACTCATCGCATTCTCAATCAACTTTAAAAAATCATGATAATTTAAATAATATAAATCAACTGCTCGCCTAATCGTATCAAAAAAATCATCAGCATTAAACTGCATAAACGAAAAACCAGTCCCCGACTTATCATATTGATTATATGGAACAACAGTATCCCGTAAGCCTCCAGTCTCACGCACAATCGGCAAAGTACCATAACGCATCGAAATTAACTGAGAAATTCCACACGGCTCAAACAAAGAAGGCATTAAAAATAAATCAGCAGCACCATAAATTTGATGAGCAATCTCATCACTATAACCACCATAATAAACCATTCTCCGACGATACATATTCTCCGACTGTCTCAAATCATATTCATAATTAGCCTCGCCACTACCCAAAACCACTAACTGAATATCCAAACCCATAACATCACGCAATTTATACAACAACAAGCTAATACCCTTTTGCCAGGTCAAACGCGTAACCATACCAATTAAACAAACATCATCACTAACCCGCAAACCTAATTTTTCCTGTAAAGCCCGCTTATTCTCAACCTTATTTTTAATAGTCTTAAAAGTATAATTCTTCTTCAAATATTTATCAGTCTCTGGATTAAAATAATCAACATCTATACCATTAACAATTCCCCACAAATCAAACTCGCGACAACGCAATACCTCATGCATATTCTCACCAAACCGTTCACCCAAAATTTCATGAGCATAAGTATTAGAAACTGTACTAATTTTATCAGAATAAATAATACCAGCCTTCATAAAAGAAATTTGATCATTAAAAGCCAATATACCATTAGTATATAAACTATAATCTAACCCTAAACAAGAACTAAGCATATCCGGCCCAAAATTACCCTGATAAGCCAAATTATGAATAGTATAAATGTATTTCAAATCAAAATTAATTAAATATTTAGAATATAACTCACGCCCAAGGCACGCCATCATACCAGTATGCCAATCATGACAATGTAAAATATTTGGTTTCCAATCTAAAAAAGCCAACAAATGGAAAACAGCATGCTGAAAAAAAGCAAAACGCTCACCATCATCGCCATAGCCATATAAAGCATCACGCTCAAAATAGCCAGCATGCTCTAAAAAATAAAACACAACACCCTGACAAACATAACTAAAAATCCGCACATCAACATCAAACTTAGCAACATTAACACGGACGCTACCCAATAATTCTAATTTATCAAACCAATTATGAATAATTTTAGAATACAG
>JAEWIH010000014.1 GCA_023387245.1 Bacillota bacterium
CCCTTAGTTTTCAATAATTCATTAGACTTAAGCATAGAATTAGTTAAAACTGATACTAAAGTTAGACTATTAAATGCTTTTATAGATGCTGATTTAAAAAGAAAGCGACTATTAATGTTGGTGGAAGATAGTTTATATCAAGAATTAGATATAATGCTTAATTTAATAAGTGAAAAACCTAATGATATTGAACTCCAAATAATCCAAGATTTAAAAAGAAATTTAGAAAATCGCGGTTATACAGTAATTGATAGTATGAAAAACAATCGTAATTTAAGTTTTAATGGTGAAGATGGGGCACTTTATCTCGCAAAAGAAAAAGGAATAAAATATTTAATTAATATTAAATATGGCGATGATTTATTATTAGCAAATAGTTATTATAGTAAAGTTAATTTGTTAGCTAATGAGCGGGTATATAAGCGATTAATTGATAAAATTTATGATTATAATGATTGGATTCGAGAAAGTGGTGGTTATTTATTGGCTAGTGGTCAATTAAAACCTCAATTAATTGAATTAAATCGCTGGAATAAAGATAATCGCCGAGGTATAAATGCCTTGAATTTATATATAAATAATAGTCAAAAAGCGATTGAAATTGTAAGTGAATGGTTAAAATAAAAATCAATTTAGGATTATGATATAATATTTATATGCATAAGTATAATCAACAAAGTCGACTAATTATTATGTCGATATTTATAAATCTATTTTTATCAATTGTTAAAATTATTAGTGGATTTTTATTTATTTCATTACCATTAATTGCTGATGGCTTTAATTCAATATCTGATACTTTAGTATCCTTTGTTTCACTAATTGCTAATTATTTCGCTAAAAAGCCAGCCGATAATAATCATCCATTAGGACATGGCAGAATCGAATATCTAGCAACATTATTTATCGGAATTATTTTTATTTATGTTTCTTTTAAACTATTATTAGCATCAATTAACCAAATACTATCACCTTCAAAACAAGTAATATCTTTTATAGTAATTATTATAATAATTTTAGTTTTAATTATTAAAAATATATATTATATTTGCTTAATTAAGCACGATTTATATCATCAAAGCCCATTAATTAAAGCTTTAGCCAAAGATAGTTTATTTGACATTATTATTAATATTTTTATTTTATTAGGATTTTTAATTAATTACTATTTATTAATAAATGTCGATGGCTTTTTAAGTTTATTCGTCAGCATTATTATGGGCTATAATTCATTTAAAATTTTATATGATACCTCTAACTTAATAGTCGGCAAAAAAATCGATTTTAAATTAGTTAATCATTTAGCTAGAATAATTATGAAAAATCCTAACGTTTTAGGTTTTCATAATTTAGTAATTCATGATTATGGTATAGATTATAAAAAAGGCAGTGTTGATATTGAACTACCTAGTACTATGACATTATCAAAAGCTCATCAAATTGTTGATTCTATAGAATATAACATTTATCAAGAACTAAAAATTGATATGGTTATTCATACTGATCCGATATTAGAAGATGATCCTAATAAACAAATTGTTATTAAAGAAATTGTGAAGCAATTTCCTGATATTTCTGATTTTGATATACATTTTATACAATGTCATCAAAGGAAAGCGTTAATTATTCGTCTTCATATGGATTATGATTTTGTAATTGAGAAAAGCTTATATAATTATTTCAAATCGGAATCGATAACACCACTCATTATATTTAATGACGAATTACCAACTAAAGTAAAGGGGAATATATAAATGAAAAAAGTTTTAGTTATTATTTTATTTTTATTAATTGTTGCTTGTCAATCAAATAATATTGTAGAAACTGATGATATAGTACCTAATATTATTATTAAACAAAATCAAGTTTTTGACAAAATTGATCAAAAGTTATTTTTAAATCTTATTAAATCAAAATACGATAGTATAGAACTATTTAATTTAGAAACTAATGTTGGTGACCATGCTATTCCAATAACTTTAACAATTAATAATAAAAAGTATAATACGATTGTTAAGTATACAATTAAAGCTAAAAATAAAGAATTAAAACCATATTTATATAATAAACCTGATGGTAAAATTGGTTATAAGACATTGGCTTATAATCATATCGAAGAAATTACTAATCCCCATGATTTATTAGTATTAGTTAATAAAGAATTTAAAGTTCCGGATGATTTTATACCTAAAAACTTAGTTGCTGTTGATAAAAAATATACTTATAAAGGATATGATATTATGATGAATGAACAAGCTTATCAAGCTTTTAAAATGATGGAGAAAGCGATGGCGGATGAGGGATTGGATTTAAAAGTTTCTTCTTGTTATCGTTCAGTTAATTATCAAAAAGGCCTTTATAATCGTTACTTAAAATCTGATCCTAGAGAAAAGGTAGATACTTATTCAGCCCGCTATGGTCATAGTGAACATCATACCGGTTATGCTTGTGATTTTAGTACTACTACTAAAGCAATTACTTATTTTAATAATACAAAAGAAGCTAAATGGTTAGCCAATAACGCTTATAAATATGGCTGGATATTGCGTTATCTTAAAGAGACAACTAGTATTACAGGCTATATGGGCGAACCTTGGCATTATCGTTATTTAGGACCAGAAATAGCTAAAAAAGTTTATGATAGTGGTTTAACTTATGAAGAATATTATTTTAATTATATAAAGGAGAATTAATATGAAAATCGGAGTTTTTTATTTTACTACGACCGGCAACACTTTAATGTTAGCTCAACAACTAGAAAAAAGTTTCATTAGTTGTGGTCATCAAGTGCAACTATTTAATGTGTCAACATTTAATTTCGATAATTTAGTTGCTGATTATGATTTATTTTGTTTAGGATGTAGTGCTCAAGGGAATGAAGAATTGGATGATAATGATTTTTTAGTTTTCTTTAATCATATTAAGCCATTATTAATTAATAAAAAAGTAATGTTATTTGGTAGTTATGGTTGGGGAAATGCTGAATATATGGATAATTGGGGCAAACAATTATCTGATTTAGGTGTTTATGTTATTTCGATGTTTGCGCATAAAGAAACACCTAATCAAGCAGCACTCGATTATTTAGATACAGTTTGTAAAAATATTAGTAATAATTTTGAACAATTAAAAACCACGACGATTATTCATGATTTATTGGATAATAATTAATTGTCTATGGTAAAATAAAAATGTAAATAAGAGGAGGATTTTTAGATGCAACAATATGAAATAGTTTATGTTACAGGCCATAAAAATCCTGATAGTGATTCAGTTTTATCATCAATAGCATATGCCTATTTAAAACAACAGTTAAACGTTAATGCTTGTGCATGTTGTTTAGGGGATTTAAATGATGAAACAAATTATATTTTAGAACGTTTTAATATACCAAAACCATTATTATTAACTGATGCTCGTAGTCAATTAGATGAAATTGATATGGATTCCCCTTTTTGTATTGGGCCAGAGACGACAATTTATGAAGCTTTAAAAATCATGAATGATGAAAATAAACCAGTATTAGCAGTAGTTAATAATTTAAACAAGCTAATGGGTATTATTACCGCTCGTAATTTAAGTGATGTCTTAATGGGAGATACTGCTCGTTCTATTGATTTGTTATCACGAACACCGATCGAATATATTTCAAAAACTATTAATGGTAAATTAATTTATGCGCCTTCAAATCAGCGCCATAATGGTAAAGTATCCATTCCTGCTTTATCTACTGCTAAACTAGCTCACTACGAATTAGCAGATAGAATTGTTATTGTTGGTAATGATACTAATGCTCAATTAGAATGTATTGAAAAAGATGCGGCTTTGATTATTATCGTTTGGGCTAGTATGGTAGCCCCAATGGTAATTGCTAGAGCTAAAGAAAAAGGTTGTGGTATTATTATTTCAGGTCATGGAACGATGAATACTTCGCGCTATTTATTTTATGCTTCACCAATTAAAGAATTAATGTCTACTAATTTAGTTGTTTTTAATAAAGCTGAATTTGTTGAAGATGTAACAAATAAAATGATTAGATCACGTTATCGTTCTTATCCAGTAGTTGATGATCATAATCATATTTTTGGTTTTGTTTCTCGTTATCATTTATTAAATGCGAAAAACAAACAATTAATTTTAGTTGATCATAACGAAACTAGACAATCAGTACACGGGATTGAACATGCTGATATTTTAGAAATTATAGATCATCATCGAATCGGCGATATATCTACTTCTAAACCAATAACTTTTAGAAATGAAATTGTTGGATCAACAGCAACTATTGTTAC
>JAEWIH010000024.1 GCA_023387245.1 Bacillota bacterium
TTTTCAATCCTATATAGTTATCTATTACATAAATACTTTTCTTTGCTGATTTATATATTTTTGTATAAGCAACATCAGCTTCTATTTTATATCCATCCATCAAAAGGAAATGTTTATATGTTTCTGGATCTATAAAATTATCCATTACCTTTTTCAAATCTTCTTTTGTAGCCATTTGAAATTTTATTTCTGCAATATCGTTTGTATTTTGATTAGTTTGAATAGCAATTTGTACTAATTCCTTTGAACCTATAAAGTCTTGATTTTCAATAATAAAGTCTTTCATCTGCTTAAACATTCGTATTAAAGCCTTGCTCTGTCTAACAGCAAGTTCACCCCTCAATACAGTCATAAGCATATATATTCCCTGTTCTGTAAAGACATAAGGCATATATCTTCTACCTCCTGGACCTTCATCTGATTTTGAGGTCAAAATTTTTGACCTCAAAAATTCCCATTCATCTTTTGTAAGTTGAAATCTAAAATCTTCATCAAATTTTTCTATGTTATTCTTGACTTGCTGATTAAATGTTTTTGTTTCATATCCATATATTTTAGCAAGTTCAAAATCAAGCATAACCTTTTGATTTCGTATATAGTAAATCTTACTTTTTATTGTAGTTTCATCTATCGTTACAATTTCTCTGTTTTCTTCTACCATGAAATTAACCTCCAACATTATCTAAATATCTTTTTCCAATTTGCCACGCACTGCGTGACATATTAAACTAAATATCATATTCTTTTGTATTTTTTACTTCACCTTCAGCTTTTACGATATGTTCTACATTTTTCACCGATCCCTTATTTACATTTTCATATAACGATCTGCCAATCAAAGCTAACGGTGTTACGATAAACTATCGTAAAACAAACTCCGTACCATTCGGCAATGAGTTTATTTTAATTAGTAAGATATTATATAAGTCAACACAACTTGTATTTTCTTGTAAACTGCTACACTTACAATATTCACTAATACTTGGGTAATTGCTCTCTATAGCTTTTTTAGTTAAAATTTTCCATTCTTCATCGTTTACTGTAAATTGAAGTAGCATTTATATATCCTCTCCTTATAATATAAAAGTTAAAATAATATTACCCAAATTGTCGCAAATAAATGGTTAAACTTTGCATCAATTAGAGTTGTCTTTGTTGATAAAATTCTTTTTTGTATTTTATAAAAATTTAAATACTATTTCACATATAAACTCCACTCTTAAAAGTAAAAAAGAGCAATCTAATGATTACTCTTAGTTAGTTTTCGTTGATTTTACCCACGAACGCTCACTACACCTTATCGAAAAACTAACAAACGATAGCAGCTACTTTTGAGAGTTGACATTTCTGACCCGTCAGCCACGGCAATGACACTGCAATCATCCTAGCTCATTTCTAGTATATATATTATACCATACTTTATTTTTATTTATTAAATGATATATTTCATTTTTTAAAACATTCATCATTATCTAAAATATATTTAAAATTTACATACCTAACCACTTTCTAATTAAAATTATCAATTATTCATAACTAAAGTGTATTATTTATTATTTAGTCAATATAACAAAATGTTTTTAATGATATAATGTTTTTAATTATATAATCCATAATTAATAAGGAGTAAAAATAATGAAATTATTATTAGTAATTGATATGCAAAATGATTTTATAGACGGTACTTTAGGCACCCAAGATGCCCTAGCAATTATCAATAACGTAAATAATAAAATATTAGAATATCATCAAAAAAATCACCAAATAATTTTTACACAAGATAGCCATGATCAAAACTACCTTCAAAGTCAAGAAGGTAAAAATTTACCAATTATTCACTGTCAAATCGGAACTCATGGCTGGCAAATTAGTAACAAACTATATATTCCCAAAAGCTCCATCATAATCAACAAAAATAGCTTCGGTTATAATTGGAATAATTTTTTTAATGATAATCCCATTTATTTAAAATGTAGTGAAATTGAAATTATCGGTCTCTGCACCGATATATGCATTATCTCTAACGCCCTAACAATAAAATCAATATTACCCGAAACATTAATCACTATCGATGCTAATTGTTGTGCCGGCACAACTAAAAAAACTCATTTAGCCGCACTTGAAGTCATGAAAATGTGCCAAATAAACATCATTAACGAACAAATTGATAATGACAATAATATAATATCTATTTTAAAAGATTTATCAGAACCAAAATATAAAGATTTCATAGGTAATTTAATTCCCAATATAAACAAAAATACAATCATTGGCATTAGACTAACTAAATTAAAACCAGTAATTAATCAAATCATAAAATCTAATCCTCAATTAATCAATGAATTTTTATTAAATCTGCCACATACATATTATGACGAAAATAATGTTCACGGTCTAATTATTAATGCTCAAAAAGACTTTAAACATACAATAAAATTAATTAATGATTTTTTACCATTTATTGATAATTGGGCAAATTGTGATCTAATCAATCCTAAAATATTCAAAAAATATCCTAAAGAATTATTAATAGAAATTAAAAAATGGCTCAAATCAAAACATCCATTCACCATTAGATTCGCAATAAAAATGTTAATGACATACTATCTCGACAAAAATTTTAAATTAGAATATATAGACTGGATCACAACCATTAATCACTCTAATTACTATGTAAAAATGATGATTGCTTGGTTTTTTGCCAGTGCCCTTACAAAGCAATACCAAGCAACTATACCAATTTTTATAAATCAAAAATTAGAAACTTGGACAAATAATAAAGCAATCTCTAAAGCTCTAGAAAGTCACTTAATTCCAATTCAAAACAAAAAAGATTTAAAACAATTTAAAAGATAGTATTAAATCAAATATTATTTAATCACATAAAAACTCATGCTTATAAAATAATGCATGAGTTTTTTAAATCTTAACTATATCTACATATCCGCCCTTCTATTAACTATTCGATAATAGATTTTTGAAGTCAACATATAAATAAACAAATATACTATCATAACAACAAACAACGCCAAACATAAATCTTTAAAATATAATAACCATTCACGATTACCAAACAAAGCAGTCAAATTAGCAATTAATTTCGAAGAAGCAAAACCATGAACAAACGCCACCACTAAAGGCAAGAAAAATAACCATAAAATTTGATTTTTAGTCGTCTTTCTAATCAAACTATCATCCAACCCAACATTAATCATAATTTTATAATTTCTTTGATCATTATAAGCCTCACTAATCTGCTTATAAAATATTGTCAATATCACACAATTCAGCATAACCATCGCCACCAACATTAACAAAAATACAAAACCGCCATTCAATTCATATAAACTCTGCGCAATATCTCTACGATACTCTATCGAAACACTCTTATCATTCCCAAACAAAGCCAACAATTCACTACGATAATCATCATCAACATTATCAACATCATAAGCAACCATCAAAGACTGTCCAACTCTACCATCACCACTCAACTCAATAGCATTCTTTAAAATATGCTCATAATCTTTGCTAGAAACAATTAACTGAACAGTATTTGCAGCCATATTAACATTAATCTCTCTATCATTAGAAATAACTCGATACTCATCACCAAACACCACCATTTTATCAGGCAAGTCATAATCATAATTACTATTAAACAATAACTCGCCATTTCTCAAAGGATATGAATATTGATCATAATAACGATTTAAATATTGATAATCTAAAACAATTAAATATTTTGGAATTATACGACCATTAGTAATATATGGCTCTATTCGATTATCATTAATTTTAGTAGTCATAAAAATTTTCCTAATAACCTCAATATTTTTAGGCGCTTTAGACAATCTCGATATTTTATTAACTACCTCATCATAATTAGCATCAAGTCTAAGATCAATAACCACCTCTCTAGACTGCACACTCTTGACACTATTCTCAATACTATTATAAATATTCATAGCCCCTGCACAAGCAATAGTCAACGACGTTAAAATAATGGAAATAGTCGCCAACGACACCGCATTACTCCAAAAACGATATAACATACCAGAAACAAACAAGAATTTATCAGGCTGATAATAATATCCCTTATTTTTCTTCAATATTTTCAATATAAAAATAGAAGCCGAACTAAACAAAGCATAAGTAGCCAAAGAAACTAGCCCCACAGCAATAAAAAAATTAATAACCGACTCAATAACCGAACCCGTAAACAAAGCAATATGATAACCAGAAATAAGCAAAATTAATCCAAAAATTAAAATCAAAATTTTAACCCTCGGCTCTTTTTCACCGCTCTTTTCTCTTTGTAATAATTCAATCGGATTAAAAATAACAATCGAAAATACATTTAAAACATAACAAACAAAATGAATCGCTAAATTAATCAAAATAATCAAAATAACTGGAAATAAGCCAAACTCAAAATCTCCAATCGAAAATGCTCTATTATGAATAATAAAATTTAATATCAAAAACAAAAACTGACCCAAAACATAACCAGCAATAATACTAACAACAACTATCAAAACAAAAAGCACTATTTGTTCATATAGTAACATCGAAACAATATGCTTTTTCTCCAATCCCAAAACATTATAAATCGCAAACTCTTTATAACGGCGTTTAATCACAAATCGATATGAATATATAATAAATATAAAAGTAATTAAAGAAATAAAAACACTACCCAAAAACATCGCCACATATAATCCATTAAAGCTCATAACATATTTATTAGTCATTAAACTAAAAATGATAAACAATAACGACATCATAATACACGAAGAAATTAAAAACGGAATAATGAACAATTTGTTTTTAGACAAATTTTGCCATGCCAATCTCGAAATCAAGCCACTATTCATAACTCAATTCCCTCTTACTACTCAAAATTAAAGCACTATTAATCCGACTAATATACTCCTCATCACTCTCACTACTTCTATAAATTTCATTAAACAAACTTCCATCCTTAATAAAAATAACTCGCATCGCCTTACTAGCCGACAAAACCGAATGAGTAACCATTATAATCGTCTGGCCCATAGAATTAATTTTTCTAAATAAATTCATTAAATTATTCGCATTTTTAGTATCCAAAGCACCAGTAGGCTCATCAGCCAATATTAACGACGGCTCCATAATCAAAGCCCGCGCAATCGCCACTCTCTGCTTCTGACCACCACTTATCTCATAAGGATATTTCTCCAACAAATCACCAATCCCCAACATCGTAACCACTCTATTAAGACGCTCACTCATTTCCCTATATTTATAATTAGACAAAACAAGCGGCAACAAAATATTATCCTTATTACTAAAACGCTCCAACAAATTAAAATCTTGAAAAACAAATCCCAATTCATTACGCCGAAAAGCCGTAACACTTTTATGGCT
Organism: Bacillota bacterium; assembly: GCA_023387245.1. Taxonomy (GTDB): domain Bacteria; phylum Bacillota_I; class Bacilli_A; order Erysipelotrichales; family Erysipelotrichaceae; genus DUUI01. The sequence goes on from JAEWIH010000024.1 coordinate 5,410, forward strand.
AATTTGTGATAAATCTTGGTCATTAATAACAATACTACCAGCAGAAGGTCGATCTAGGGTAGCCAATATATTCAACAATGTTGTTTTACCAGCACCAGACTCCCCCATAATAGCAACAAACTCTCCCCTATCAACACTAAAACTAACACTATCCAAAGCAACTGTTTTATTAATGCTACCATATACTTTTTTTAAATTATCAACTCTTAAAATCTCCATAATACCTCCTATTACTTATATATTATTAAAAAAAGGCACTAATTGCCTTTATTTAAACTTACAACCATTCCATTAAAACTAACATTTATGTAATATTTACTCTCTAGGAAAGATAAGATGAACTTTAGTACCAGAATTAGTATCCGACTCAATAACTAACTTAATATTCAAAATTTTAGTTATTTCCCTAACAATATACAAACCAATCCCACTAGACTTATTATTCAAACCACAATATCCTGGATTAAAAATTTTAGGCAAATCCGCCTTCTCAATACCAATACCCGTATCAATAATACTCAATTTATTTTCTGACTCCACAAAAACTATTTCTATTTCGCCATTTTTAGTATACTTAGCCGCATTATTCAGCAATTGTTCAATCACAATACTCAACCAATTATCATCACTAATAACACTTCGACCAATCTTTTGGTATTTTAATACATTTTTATTATCAATAAATAAAATCGACATCTTTTTCAAATTATCAGTAATAATTTTATCCAAATCCACCACACCAAAATTAAACGTTTGATTAACATTTTTTAAACGAAAATAATTCAAAGCTAATTGCGTATACTGATCAATATATAATATTTGTTTTTTTAAAGCCATTTTAGAAACATTAGTTTGATTTAATAATAATTTAGCAGCAGCAATTGGTGTTTTAATTTGATGTAACCATAATAAAAAATAATCATAATCATTTTTATACATTGTCTCTAATTTATACTCTAGCTCTTGATTTTGACTAATCAAGCAACTTAATCTATCCTTTAATTTTTGTTCGCTCTTAAAAAAACTAAATTTAATTAACAACACTATTATTAATATTATTAAGTTGATTTTTAATGCCAAATAAAATAAATTCAAATCAAGATAACTAACCAAAAACAATATAAAATAAACTACATTAGCAAATAAACTAATAATTATTATAAAAATATTTGTATTCAAAAAATTAATTATATTCCTCATTTACCAATATCCTTATTCAAATAATAACCCCGGCCCTTTTTAGTCAATATTAACTTTTCAAGACCAATATTATTCAGTTTTTGTCTCAAACGATTAATATTCACAAACAATGTATTTTCATCAATAAAACTAGCATCTTGCCATAAATATTCAACCAACATATTTTTATCACTAATAGCATCTTTATTTTTAAATAAATAACTCATAATAATATTCTCAGTCTTACTCAATTCCATCTCTTGGCCATTATATGAAATAATATTTCGCTCATAATACAAATTAATATTATTAAAAGTCAAAAAATTAAATTCATGAATATAATCATAACTTCTACGCAAAAGAGCATTAATTTTCGCAACCGTTACATTTAAATCAATCGGCTTAACTAAATAATCATCTCCACCCTGAGTTAATGCAAGTAATATATCCATTTTCTCTGACTTAGACGAAATAAAAATAATCGGCACTTTAGAAACTCTTCTAATTTGATTACACCAATAATAACCATTATTATATGGAAGCAAAATATCTAATAAAATTAAATTAGGCTCATAATCATTTATCTCCTCTAAAGGATTAGTAAAATTTTGACATATAAAAACTTGATAATTCCATGTCTCTAATTCAATTTTTAAGGCATTTGAAATAACCTCATCATCCTCTATAATATATATTTTCATGATATGTTAATTATCAGCATATTTATAATTATTGTCAAGTTATGAAACTAAACTTAAATATAAAAAAATGCCCCATAAACAACAGGGCATTCATAAATTTATAAATTTATATTTATTTCTTTTCTAACACTTTAGAAACAGCTTCAATAATCGCCTTAGAAGAAATTGTAGCTGAGGCAACTGTATCAACTTCAGTAGATTGTTTTTCAATAATACTATTAATTACAGCCTTAGCCTTTTCAAAAATTTCAGGTGTTTCTTCTTGTTTAACTACCTTAATTTCTTTAATCTTGCCATCAGTAACTACTACTTCCAATTCAATATCCGCATTTCTACCTTTAGCACTTGTCTTAAAAGTTCCATCCTTATAACCAGCACTAGCTGTAGATGTAGTAGTAGTATTATTACCACAAGCAGTCATAACTAATAATAAACTTAATATAGCTAATAATTTTTTCATAAATCCTCCTTTTAGCTAACTACATATTATATAGAAGCTAAAGTAAATAATCAAGTACTATGATATTATCAATTATTTATCTATTCGAAACAGCCTTAGAAACAGCTTCGATAATCGCCTTAGAAGACAATGAAGCACCTGAAACAACATCAACATCAACAGACTGTTTAGTAATAATATTTTTAACAATTATATCTTTAGCAGACTCAAAAAATGTTTCAGTTTCATTATGATTTAAAATCTTAATATCAGTAATAGAACCATCACTAACAACAACTTCTAATTCCACATCACCATTTCTACCCTTAGCACTAGCCTTAAAAGTTCCATCCTTAAAGTTACCCTTAGCAGCTTGAACACTTTCTTTTTCAACCAATAACTCAAAAGGCTTAAACCCTTTTGTCTTAGCATACTGTGCAGCATTTAAACCAGCATTACGACCAAATATCATAATATCAGCAACAGCATTACCACCCAAACGATTAGCACCATGCAAGCCACCAGTAACTTCACCAGCCGCATACAATCCTTTGATAATTGAACCATCATTTTTAATCACTTCATTATTAGTATTAATCTTAATACCACCCATAGTATAATGAACCGCAGGCGAAACCTTAATCAAATAATAAGGAGCTTGATCCAAAGGATTCTCTAACCCTTTATCACGCTTAAATTCCTCATCATTTTTAGCAACAACAGCCTTATTCCAAGTATCTAAAGTAGCCTTTAATGCCTTAGCATCAATATTAGCCGATTGTGCCAATTCTTCAATAGTATCTTTTTTAGTAATAATACCCAATTCAAAATTTTCCTTCAAAACCTTCATACTCTCTTGAATACGATTATCATACACTAAATAAGCTACTTTATCACTTTGTTTTAAAATATCAGCCGACAACACATCTCTAGTCAATAGCTCATTAGTAAATCTTTTACCCTCTTGATTCACCATAATAGCCCCATTACCACGAACAGACTCACTCATTACTGTCTGAGTAGTAACTTCAACCGTCGGATTAGTCTGAATTTGTTCCATATCCACTAATTGAGCACCAATCTTTTGAGCCATATCAA
>JAEWIH010000018.1 GCA_023387245.1 Bacillota bacterium
GCCATATGAAAAAGCTGTAAAAACTGCTGAAGAGTTCATTGCTACACATAAAGCTAACTTTGATTTTGCTGCTAAGTTAAGAAATATCTTGAAAGTATTCAATACTAAAGAAGATCGTAATAAAGCATTAGCGCAATTAGTAGTAGAATTAAAAGAAGAAGTTTCAGGCTTAACTAAAGGTCAAAAATACTTGCCATCTGATATTGCATGGGTTAAGAATGTTAATAAACAAATTGCTGAAGCTAAAACTCGTCATGATTTATTACAAGCAGTTGTTGAAAAATTCTTAGAAGCAGAAAAAGCTGGATTACCAGTATTAGATCTTAAAGGCCATGCTGAAGCATTAAAAGCATCTGCTGATGCATTAGCTAAGTTAAATGATTTGAAAGCTACTTTAGTTGAACATGCTAATTTACGTGCTGAAGCTGTGAAAAATGCAATGGAAACTCAACTTGAATTTAATAAAGATCTAATTGATGCATTAGTTGGTGAGTTAGAAGCTGATTATACACTTTCAGTAGAAGCTTTAAAAGTTGCTACAGACTTAAGAGATTTAATGGCTCTTAACTATCCTGGATGCAATGTTCCTGCTACTGTACAAGTAGATAGCAAAGGTAAGAAATTACCAGCTACAGGTGTTCGTTAATTAACATCTTAAATAGATTGTAATTATAGAAAGGAAGATTAGTTCTTCCTTTTTTATTTATATATAGTTAGTGCATTAAGGTCATTAAAATATAATGCTATATATGTTAATAGTGATAGTCAATTATACTCTACTAAGTCGGCAATATTTTATCATTATTTACTTAGTTATCATTGCAAAATTTAATTATTCATATTATTATATAATTAACTAATAGGAGGAACTTATGAATTATAATAGTTTATTAACACAACCAAATCTTTTCGACTTCGTTACAACTTTTGACCCTGTTGTTAACATACTCAAGATTGTAATAATTATTAAAATTATTGAGTATTTTGTAGTTGCTATTTGTTTTGCAACTATTATGAAAAAATATTATAATGAGCCAATATGGATTGGTTTCGTCCCTGTTTATAATTATTATATTTTAGCTAAGCATACTTTTGGTGAAAAATATGCTTGGATAGGTGGTGTAGCTGGATTAGTATGGTTTTTCGCAGTTGGTAGTTCTTTAATGTATTTATTAACTACTCTATTTACGGGTTGGTTTTTATATAGTGTTTATTCACGAATTGATAGTCGACAATCTTCATTTCTATGGATTATGGCTGCAGCTATTCCGGTTATATTTTTACCAATTTTACTTTTTATTTCTGATCTTAAATATCAAGGACCTAAGGCACCTTTCTTTATCAAAGATCAACAATAAAAGCTGTTATAAAACAGCTTTTTTTATGGACAAATAAAAACGGAATTAATATATTCATTAATTCCGTTTAAAATACTATTTATTTAAATATGCCTTTAACATCCACACAGTTTTTTGAGTACTAATCGCAAATTGTGTTAACATATCAGCAGTAACTGGATCGCTACCAAACTCTTCAATACCAGCTAAATATTTATTATTTAATGTTTCATAATCATTTAATAAATCTTCAATCATTTCAGAACCAGACATTTCTTTATATTCTTTTTCTTTAATAATTGATAATTCTAAAAATTCTTTTAATGTAGACACTGGATATGCATCTAATTGACGAATACGCTCAGCAACATCATCTAAATTTTCAGTAACACCATCATAAATTTCTTCAAGTTTTTCATGCAAAGTAAAGAAATGTTTACCTTTTAAATTCCAGTGATATTGATGTAATTTGATATATAATACACCAAATGATGCAACGACTTCATTTAAAAATTTTACTTGTTCCATAATTTTTCCTCCTTGGATATTTACATTATATGATAATGATTATCAAATTTCAATTAAAATGATATTATTGTTATAAAAAATGTAATTAGTAAGTTTTAGAGTTTATATATTTAATTGATATTTTTTTATAAAAATCTTGTTTTTAATATTAATTTTGTTATAATGCATTTATAAGGAAGAAAAAATATGAAACAAACAAAGCTCTTTAAATTTATTATTAATAACTGTAATCAAAATTATAGAGTTTTTTTGCACCATTAATGACAAACGAGTACGTTTGTTTTTTTCTTTATTGAGCAAGGAAGGAGCTAATATGAAAAGAATAAGTAAAATATTTTTAGCCTTAATTTTATTTATAACAACCATAGTCGTTTATCAATTTAAAATTGACGCTAATCCATCAAATGTCAAAATATACTCATTCTATTGGGGCGGCGGCAATAAAAATGCTACTTATGAAAGAGACTATGTAGTTTTATTTAATGAAGGCGATCAAACAGTTTCTTTAAACGGTATGAGTTTACAATATAAAAATGGTAATACTCATCGCATAGCAGTTTTATCCGGCCAAATTTTACCTAAATCTATTTATACATTAGCAGGAGCTAAAGGTAAAAGTGGTGGTCTAAGTATTCCTAGTGAATATAATGTAAAAGCAACTGAGGATAAATTTAACATTCATACTAATGGAAGTAGTATATTAGCACTTGTAAATAGTAAAGAAGCTTTTAGTAATGAAAATGCTGCCGAAATTATTCATAAAGTCGAATTTAAACAACCATCAAGAGGCAATGATGATGCTTTATTAGTAGCAACTAATCAAGTAGTCAAAGCTAACGATCCAATAACTTTTAAACCAGCAGGAGCTATAAATACTACTGAAAATAATAGTCAACCAACCGAAAGTACTGACTCCATTTCAATAACAGATGCCTTATCAAAATCAGCTGGTGCTGTCATTAAAGTTAAAGGAACTACACTAACAACTCTCAATGGTGGTTTTGGAGGCAAAAAAGGTTTTTATTTATTTGATAATTCTGGAAAAGTTATATATGTTTATAACGAATTAAGTAAAGCCATTCATCCTAATACTGCAGTCGTAGTTAGTGGAACTATGGCTGATTATAAAGGTATAAAACAAATATCATCAGTAACCGAAATCGATACTTTATCTAATCCTGATCAATATCAACCAACAACAACTACCTTAGATAGTTTAGGAGTAGTCGATGTTGCTCAATTAGTAAAATTAGAAAATTTAACAGTTACTGACTTTAAAAGTGCCGATAACTATGGTAATGAATCTTGGACATTACGTGATTCTAGTAATAAAACTGTTACACTACGCTTAGATTCTCGCGTAACAAATAAATCTGAAATTTCTCAATTAAGAGATAAAATCGGCTTAAATGGGGTAATTAATTTAGAAGCAGTAGCAACTAAATATAATAATCAAACTCAATTACAATTATATTCTGCAACAAAAGTAATAGTAACTAAACAAGGTGTTAATACACCAGTTTCTAATAATGCTTATGAAGCTTTAAATATTGGTGAAATTCAATCAACATATCACTATAGTCCATTTATGAACAAAGTTATTAAACTAAAAAATGTTGTCGTAACTTTTAAAGCTTCTAATGATACTTTCTATATTCAAGATTTAAATCCTGACAATGATCCTCAAACTTCTGATGGTTTATTAGTTAAAACTAAATTTAAAAATAAAGTTAATGTTGGTGATAAATTAGTTGTTACTGGTACCATTAAAGAAAATAGTAATACTGGTTATTTTGATGATGCCAAAAACTATTTACCAGTTACTACTTTAGAAGTAGCTACTAATAGTGATTTAGTCACTGAAGGTGTCTCAAAACTACCAGTTCCAGTCATCGTTTCTTCTTTACCATTAGAATTAGCATCAAAACAACAATTAGCTTGGTATAAATATCAAAAAGATGGTGTTACTTTAAATAATAAAGGTGAATATGATGCTACTAAATATCGGATTGATTATTTAGAATCACTAGAAGGAATGTTAATTAAATACGAAAAACCAATAGTAGTTGCTCCTCAAAATTATGGTGATATTTATGTTGTTTCTTCTAATAATGCCGATAAATTAGTTAATGGTATTTTACCATTAAGTCCAAAAGGGCGCTCTCCATATTTATTACAAATACACGTTTCTAAATTTTCTAATTTAAAAAATGATTTCTCAATTATTACTAAACCTAAAGATTATTTTAGTAATGATGTTGTTGGTGTTATGGATTATGGTTATGGTAATTATTACTTACACACTAATTTAGAAACACTAAAATCTCAAAATAATATTAATAATACTAGTAACAATAAACATTATATTAATGAAGGTAATTTACAACCTGAAAAAACTAAATTAACTAATGATCAAAATAAATTATCGATAGCTAGCTATAATATTGAAAATTTCTCAACTAATACTGAAGCAAGCAAAGTCGAAAGAATTGCTAGAAGTTTTGTTGAAGATTTAAATAAACCTGATATCATTGCCCTAATTGAAATTCAAGATAATGACGGCGCAACCGATAGTGGTAATGTAGATGCTAAACAATCAGCTCAAAAATTGATTGATGCCATTAAGGTATTAGATAATTCACTAAATTATCAATATATCGATATAGCCCCAAATAATAATCAAGATGGTGGTGCTCCTGGTGGTAATATTCGAGTTGGTTATTTATACAACAGTAATCGAGTTAAATTTAATTCGAATCCAGGCACTGCCGATTTAGCGGCTGTTTATAATAATAAACAATTAAATGCTAATCCAGTTAGAATTAGTCCGATTAATCCAGCCTTTAATTCTACGAGAAAATCATTAGCTGCTCAATTCGAATTTAATGGAGAAAATATTTTAGTAATAGCCAATCACTTTAGTTCTAAACGTGGTGATATGCCGCTAATGGGCAAATATCAACCAGCCACTCTTTCTTCTGAAACTAATCGTCATTTACAAGCTCAAGCAGTTGCTGATTTTGTTAAAGATGTATTAACTAAAAATCCTGAACAAAAAATTGTCTTGACAGGTGATTTAAATGATTTTGAATGGACAAAGACAGTAAGTATTATTGAAGATGCAGGAATGATTAATTTAGTTAAAAATCATGATATTAATGATCGCTTTTCCTATTCATATCAAGGATCGGCACAAAGTCTTGATCAAATGTTAGTATCTAACAATTTAAAAGATAAATATCAATTTGATATGGTACACGTTAATTCAATGTTTATGAAAGAACATGGCCGAGCTAGTGATCATGATCCATTATTAGTCGTTATTGATTTTAATAAAGATAAAGATATTGATACAAACAATACTAATGTTAGTTCTAGCGTATCAGATTATAATAAATTTGATTTTCGTAACGGTGTTAGTGCCTATTATACTTCTAGCACTTTTAGTGGTGATGTCGTATTTAATGTTGAAAAAATATTAAATAGCAAGTATCCAAAAAATTGGGATTTATATGATATATCATTTAAGTTAGGTACTAAATCGGTTAATCCAAATCAAAGAGTTTTAATTTCTTTACCATTAAATAATCGTTTAGCATCTAGTGTGGAAGTAATTCATATTGATGATTTAGGTGCTATAACTATTATTCCAATTGAAAAAATTGAAAACAATCAAGTATATTTTTATGCTTATCATTTTTCAATATATGGTCTAAGATCAAAATCACTACCTCAAACAGGTGTTAATAAATAAACAAATAAACGATGAGTCAACTCATCGTTTTTAATTAGTAAATAAATTTTTAACCTTAATGTGTGAAATTCTCCCATCTTCTAAAGTGGGAGATGGATAGCACTTGATGATAGTCAACAAGAACAGTATAATATAATCAGTAGTAAATGATAGGAATTAGGAATAACAATGGACTTAGACACTAATAACCATTCAGTATTCAAGTTATCGTATCACTTAGTATTGGTTATAAAATATCGCAGAAAAGTAATTGAT